>NZ_JBSFXG010000033.1:0-97901 GCF_053595235.1 Streptomyces sp. NPDC002520
GGAGGTGCTTCCGACGCCGTAGAGGGCGCCGTCCTGGCTGCGGGCGTCGCGGCCGCCGAGACTCTCCCCCCCCCCCCCCCCCGCGCCGGGGTGAGGTCCGTCGCCGGACCGACTACGAGATCAGCAAGGACCCGCTTGTCGCGGTCAGGGACGAGGATCGCGGCCCGGGGGCCTGGGGACTGTCCCCGCGGGAGCGCTGGTTTCAGGCAGCCCGTCGGTCGAGCTGCTCTGCGGCGAGGTCAGCGGTGTCCTTGACCACCTCGCCGGCCTTGAGGACGAGTTCGATGACGGCCGGGTCGGCGAGTGCCGAGATGTCGGCGAGCGGGTCGGTCGCCACGGCCACGAGGTCGGCGGTCTTGCCGACTTCCAGGGTGCCGAGCTCGTCGTCCAGGCCCAGCAACCGCGCGGCATTGCGGGTACCGGCGACGATGGCATCGCCCGGGGACATCCCGAGGGCGACCATGTGGGCGAGCTCCAGCAGGTTGCGGCCGTGCGGGCACACTCCCGCGTCGGTGCCGAGCGCGACGTTGACCCCCGCCTGCAGCGCCTTCGCGACACGTTCGCGCGCGATCTGCGACCAACGCACCTTCTTCTCGTACAGATACGGGGGGACGAGCGCGGGATCGGGAACACGCAGGGCGGAGCTCAGCGTGGGCACGAGGAAGGTGCCTTTCTCCAGCATGAGTTCGATGCCTTCGTCGTCGATCGCGTAGCCGTGTTCCACGCTGTCGACTCCACCACGGATCGCGGCGATGATGCCGGCCGCCCCTTGTGCGTGTGCGGCGATGGTACGTCGGTGGGAGTGCCGGTCGAGCTCGGCGCGAATGAGCGCCACCTGGTCCTCGGTCACGCCGAGGTCGTCCGGCTGATCGGTCGGACTGGAGACACCCCCGGTGGTGCACACCTTGATGACGTCCGCACCCGAGCGCACGAGCCGGCGCACCGCCGTCAGCACCTGCTCCTCCGTGTCCGCGACGTAGGCCAGCTTGCCCTCAGCGGGCCGGGGCGACTGGCCATTGGGCAGGGCGAAGTCGACGTGCCCGCCGGTGGGCGAGATGACGCCCACCGCGAGGTGCGCCCGCGGGCCGGTGACCAGGCCGTTGGCCAGCGCCCGCTTGAACCCGTTGTCGAGACCGCCGAGATCGCGGATCGTGGTGACGCCGGCGTCGAGCGTGCTGCGCAGCCGCTGCGCGGTCTTCAGCGTCGCGTAGGAGCCGGCGTCGGCGAACTGCGCCGCCAGACCGTCCTCGATCGACATGCTGACGTGCACGTGGCAGTCGAAGAACCCCGGCAGGATGGTGCGCCCGCCGGCATCGACGGTTCGCACGGCTCGGTGTTCGGCGGGAAGCTGTTCGCGTTGCGGGCCCACGTAGGCGATGCGGCCGTCGATCGCGACGAGTTCGGCGCCGGTGACAGGCTCCGCGCCGGTGCCGTCGATGATGCGGGCGTTGACGAGTCGGATGCTGTCGGACGTGCTCACGGAAATGACTCCTTGACGATGGGTGATGGAGGCGGTGGCGGTGAGGGAGGGAACGGGCCTCACAGAGTGGGGAGGGCGCCGCGCGCCCGCTTCGTCGCCCAGGCCGCCAGGAAGGTCACCACGCCGAGCAGCGCGGTGCCGGCGCAGGCGAACCACACCGCGACGTATCCCTGCGCGGAGGGGACCTTCGTGCCGGCCAGCACGGACGTGGCGAGCAGGATGCCGAAGACGGCGCTGGCGACGGACCCGCCGAGCACCTTGATGGTGCTGTAGGTGCCCGAGGCGATGCCCACCTGGTTCGCGGGAGCGACCTCGGAGACGTAGGCGGGCAGGCCACCGAGCAGCAGCCCGCTGCCGAAGCCCGCCACGAGACTGGCGATCTGGATCATCCACAGGGCGCTGTGCAGGAGGCCCATCCAGGTGTAGGCCACCGCGATGGCGAGCAGGCCGAGCGGGAGCACAGCGCGCATTCCGATCCGGCGGGAGATTCTTCCGTACAGGGCTGCACCCGCCACCGCTGCCAGGACGTTCAGCGCGAGGACGAACGAGATCGACTGCGAGGTGAGGCCGAAACCGTAGCCGGCCTCGTGCGGGTCTGCGGCGAGGAAGGTCGAGAGCGGCACCTGGCCGCCGAACAGGCTGACTCCGAACAGCAGGGCGCCGGCCTGCGCAGGCCACATGGCTCGGCGGGCGAACAGCCGGATGTCCACGAGCGGTTCGGGCGTGCGGCGCTCCCAGGCCACCCATCCCGCGAGTGCCACGAGCCCCACTGCGACGAGCCCGATGGTGCGTGCGGAGCCCCAGCCCGCCTTCGCCGCCTGGGACAGGCCGAGCAGTACCAGTACCAGCGCGAGCGCCAGACCGGCCACGCCCGCCCAGTCGATCCTGCGGGCGGCACGGCTCTTCGACTCCGGGATCAGGAAGAGCGTCACCAGCAGGCAGAGCCCGGCCAGGGCAGCCGGCACCGCGAGGGTGAGCCGGATGCCGGCGAGGTGTGTGTCGAGAGGACCGCTGATGAGCGCGCCGATGACAGCCCCGCCCGTCAGGGCGCTGGCGAGCAGACCGATGGAGCGCCGTGCGGTGTCCCCGCCGATCTTGTCGCGCACGATGGCCACCTCGAGCGCGATCCAGGCCGCGAGGGGGCCTTGGAGGACCCGTCCGACGAGCATGAGAGGGAACGACGAGGAGACGGCGATCAGCAGGCTTCCGACGGCAACGCATGCCACGGATATGCGCAGCAGCCTGCGGTGGCCGTACATGTCGCCGAGCTTGGCGACGACGGGCACCGACACCGCGGCGGCCAGTAGTTGGACGCTGCTGAACCAGTTCAGGGCGCCCTCGCTGACGTGCACGGCCGAGCTCAGGTGGGCGATCAGCGGCGGGTAGTACCCCTGGACGATGCCGCTGACCAGCTCGACGAAGGCCAGGAACCCCACGACCGAGCGCACGCCGAGCGACGTGCCCTCGTGCGAACCGGCTTGAGCGCCCCGGGGCGGGTTGGCCTGCGTATCGGTGACCATGCAGTGCTCCTTCGCTGCTTGGATGAGGCCCTCAGCCTGGTTAGCATGAAGTGAACTCCGACAGAATCGCCGGAATCCGTCAGGCTGTCGCGCACCCCTGCCGCATCTGACTCTGCGGGCCGATGAAAGGAGCGATGGAATGCAGGATCTCGTCAGCGAGCTGGATCTCGCCCTCATCAACGCGCTCCAGGTACGGCCCCGGGCCTCCTGGGCGGAGCTGGGCAAGGTGCTGGAGGTGGACCCGGTCACCGTCGCCCGGCGGTGGGAGCGGCTCACCGGCGCAGGCCTGGCCTGGGTGACCTGCTACGCCGGATCGGCTGCCGGTCGGCGGGCGCGGCTGGCCTACGTCGAGACGGAATGTCTGAACGGGGCAGTGGGCGATGTGGCGCAGGAGCTGGCTCATGACCCGCAGGTGTTGAGCATCCACCACTTGACCGGCGCCCGGTCCCTCCTGCTGAGCGTCGCGATCCCGAGTCCGGCGGCGCTGTCCCAGTACGTGGTTCATCGGCTCGGCAGCATCCGGGGAATCACCGCCACACGCGTGCACATCGTCACCGAGGTCTACGGGGACGCCAGCCTGTGGCGGCTGCGTTCGCTCGAGCCCGCGCAGCGTCAGGCTCTGCTCGGCACCGAGCAGCCACCGGCACGGCCCGCCGACTCCGCAACAGAACTCAGCGCCGACGAACTGCGGCTCATCCGGATCCTCGCCGCCGACGGCCGGCAGTCCCACACCACGCTGGCCGAACGGACCGGGCTCAGCGAGGCCACCGTCCGCCGCCGCGTCAACCGCCTTCTCAACGGGCAACGCGCCGTGCTGCGCTGTGAGGTGGCCCAGGCGATCTCGGGATGGCCGTACACCGCCGTGCTGTGGACGGGTGTGCCGGCAGACCGTCTGGAGCACGTCGGCCGCTCGCTGGTCTCGGTGCCGGAGATCCGAGCGTGCGCCGCGGTGTCCGGCACGAGCAACCTGCTGGTCTTCGCCTGGCTGCGGGACCTCACCGATCTCCACCGCCTCGATCAACTGGTCGTCCGACGCCATCCGGAGGCCGTCATCAACGACCGGGCCCTGTCCCTGCACACGGTCAAACTCATGGGACGCCTGCTCGACGAGGACGGCCACAGCATCGGCCACGTACCGGTCGATTTCTGATCCGCTTCTGATCCGCTCCCGCCTGTCCGCTGCCGCACCCGCCGGCGGCGCGGCCAGCGTGCCCGACGGTGAGGAATCGCCGGCCCGGGTGGCTGTCAGGTGATCGCGGCCGGCCGGTACCGCAGGTTCACCGCCGCCGAGCGATCGGCGCCGTTGAGCAGTTCGAGCCGAACGGGGAGGCCGCCGGGATTGTCGAACAGTCGGACTCCGTCGCCGAGCAGCACCGGCGCGATGTGCAGGTCGATCTCGTCGATCAGCCGGCGCTCGAGGAGTTGTCGGCCGATCCCGGGCGAGAAGACCTCAAGGTTCTTTCCCCCTGCGGCCTCCAGCCCGATCCGGACCGCCTCGGACACATCGCAGTTCAGGAACGTCACACCGTCGGCGGGCCGAGCGTCTTCCGGATGGTGTGTCAGGACGAAGAGGGGGCCCTTCCAGGCGCCGCCGTAGATGGTGCCCGCGTCCGGGTAGGCGTCCCAGCCGTCCCGGCCGCCCAGCACGGCGCCGGTCGTCTCCGCATACTCCTCGATCAGGCCCGGCCGGAGCGGGAAACCCGTCATCCAGTCCATCGAATGGTTCGGGCCTGCCACGAATCCGTCCAACGACATGGTGAAGTGCCACAGCACCTTTCCTTGGGCGGTCTGCCGTTGTGTGTCCGCCGGCGACCGGTCGGCCGTGGCGTCGGCGGGGCTGTGCGAGGGCATTGCGGCGTCCATGAACGTCCCTCTCGGCGGGTTCTTCTCCCGTGCTGGTAGACCGGGTTCTTTCGCAGAACTCATCGCTGGGCCGCCGGGATGCGGTCGGGGCGTCCCGGATCACTCGGACGCGGACTCTTTGGGTTGGCGGGGCCATCGTGAGACGGGCGGCACGACGGTGACGCCCGTCCGCCGGGCCTTCAGCCACCCACGCCCGCAGAGTCCCAGGTCAGTTGAGCCGCCCGGAACGACTGCGTCAGCCGACCGCCACGCCGTACGGCTGAGCGCCGACGGTGACCGTCGCGACGACCTTGCGGGACGCTGAGTCGACGACGGCGAGGGTGTTCGCCCCCTGGTTCGTGACGTAGATCGCGCGGTCGGTGACCTCCAGGTTGAACGGGTCGGTTCCGGGCGGGCCGAGGGCGACGGTCGACGAGACGTGCTTGCTGCCGGTGTCGATCACGGAGACGGTGCCGGGTCCGAGATCGGCGGAGTAGGCGAAGCGCCCGTCCGGGCCGATGGCCACGTCGAAGGGGCCCGTGCCGGCGTTCACGGTGGTCGCCTTGCCGCTGTCGGTGGCGACGGCGAGGACGTGCTTGCCGACCTCGTCGGCGACGTAGGCGGCCTTGCCGTCCTTGGTGACGGCCACGGCCACCGGGGATCGCCCGGCGGGGATCTGCCGGGTGACCCGGTGGGTGCGGGTGTCGATCACCGACAGGCTGCCCGATCCGGCATTCGCCACATACGCCTGGGCACCGTCGCGGCTGAACGCCACGTTCACCGGGGACCTGCCCACGGGGATGGCGGCCGAGGGCCGCTGTGTACGGGTGTCGATCACGGAAACCGTGTTCGAGGTGCCGTTGGTGACGTAGAGAGACCCGCCGTCCGGGCTCAGGGCGACTCCGGTGGGGCTCTTGCCGACAGGCACCGTCGCCACGGTCTTGTAGGTGCGGGTGTCGAGGACCGAGACGCGGGCCGATCCGCTGTCCGCGACGTACAGGCGCCTGCCGTCCCGGGTGACGGCCACCCCCTCGGGCGCCGTGCCGGCCGGCACGGTCGCGACCACCTTGTGGGTCCGGGCGTCGATGACCGAGACGGTGTTGTCCTGCTGGTTGGTGACATAGATGCGGCTGTCGGCGCGTGGCGCGGATGACAGGCCCGCGGCCGCCGGATGCGCGGAGGCGGTGGGTACGCAGGAGGCCACCGACGCGGCGACGCCCACCGAGAGGAGCGACCGGAGCGTGCCGCCGCGGCGTCGGCGTCGGCTGAATGATGGGGTCCGCGCGGCAGACAACATCTCGCCTCCTGTGCGCAGTGCCTTGGTTCGATCCGGAGGGCCGGCCAGGGCTCAGGTCAGCAGCCCGCGGGCGTAGTAGTCCCTGTCGTCCCGGACGCCCGGGAGCGCGAAGAAATAGCCTCCGCCCCGAGGAGTGATGTACGGCACCAGGGCTTCGGCCTCCAGCCGGGTCTGCATGGCGACATAGGTGTTCAGTTCCTGCTGGAAGCAGATGAACGCGTGCCCCATGTCGAGCTCGGGAAGGTTGGGACTGCGGTCGTAGTCGTAGCTGCGGCGCAGGATGGTGCTGGTCGCAGCGGTCTCCGGAGTCTGCGGGTTGGCGAGCCGGATGTGGCTGTCGAGCGGAGTGATCAGGCCCTGGGGGTCGTTGGTGTAGATGGGGTCGAGCAGATCGGAGTCGTTCTCGCCCAACGCGTACATCGGGGCGCCGCTCGCCTTGCGGCGGCCGAAGATGCGCTCCTGCTGGGCGACGGGCACCTTCTGCCAGGCCTCGATGTGGAAGTGCACGATACGCACGACGTGATAGGTGCCGCCCGCGGCCCAGGCCGGCTCGGCGCTCTTCGGCTGGACCCAGACCACCTGGTCCAACTGGCCGGCGCTGTTGGTGTCCGGGTTGGCGATGCCGTCCTTGAAGCCGAACCAGTCGCGCCGGACACCGACAGGACGCTCCGGATTGCGCTGGCCGTCGATGCGCCAGCGCAGCTTCACCGCCGACTTGGTGTGCGTGAGGATGTCGAGCAGTGCGTTCACCGTCGTGTCCCGGTGATCGGCGCATATCTGGATCAGCAGGTCCCCTTGGCTGAGCGCCGGATCGAGGTCGTCATGTCGGAACGGCGTCATGGTCACGAGCTGGACCGGCTTCCGGGCGCGCAGACCGTAGCGGCCGTCGAAGAGCGAGGCGCCGACTGCGACGGTCAGCGTGAGACCGTCCGCCGCGCCCGTGGGTCCCAGAATGCCGGTGCTCGACGGTGCCGCGCTCGAAGACGTCCTTGGTGGATTTCCGCCTGCTGTGAGGAACCGGGCTCGTGCGGTGAGCGTCCGGAACAGCTCGGTGAGCTCCTTGCGGTCGGCCGCGGTGACGTCGAGCGAGACGAAGATGGCGTCTTGCTGTGGAGGAGTGGCGATGCCCGCCTGGTGATAGCCGTGGAAGGGAATCGTCCGGGACTTGGGTGCCGTCTCGGCCCCGGGCGTCGATCCCGCGATCGCCGTCCCCTCGCCGCGGGCGGTCCGGCTCGCGGCTGCGACGGTGAGGCCGGCGGCGCTGCCCTGCAAAAACGTCCGCCGGGCGAACGCGCCCATCGGGCAGCCCGACTCGCTCCATTCCTCGTGCGCATAGGTCTTGTCGGTCATGACGTTCTCCATCGATCGAACATCAACCGAAGCCTGATCTCATAGGTTATTTCGGACGTGTCGGTCCTACCACTCGGGAGTGACGGCATGGCGAGGTCACACCCTGGACATTCTGGCGAACAGCGCGCTTTCACCGGAAAAGTCGCCGCTGGAAAGCGCCGGCCGTTGTGGGGTCGGACGGCCGGCCCAGAGCGACTGATCAAGACGCCCACGAGAGTCGGGTCGCAGCACAAGACGGATAAAGGACAGGTATCGAAGAACGGCTGCGATATGGAGGATTATCGATCATCCGAAGGGCCTGTCCGAACAGCGTGACAACGCCCTGCCGCCCTTGATCGGTCCGTCGCCGCGTTCTTGGCCGAGCTCCACGACGGTGCCGTTGTCAGCTGAGGAAGTCGGCGACCAGCGCGGCGAACTCGTCAGGTGTGGCGAGGCGGATGCCGAGGTCTTCGGCCTTGGCGCGCTTGGACCCTGCGTTGTCGCCGGCGACGACCAGGGTGGTCTTCTTGGACACGCTGGACGAGGACCGGCCGCCGGCCCGTTCGATGAGTTCGTTCATCTGGTTGCGGCTGAGCCGTTCCAGCGGGCCGGTCATCGCGCCGGTGACAACGACGGTCATCCCTGTGAGCGGCCCGGCGGCCTGGGTGCCTGTCGTATCGCCGCCGGGTCCGGTTTCCGCGGCGGCTGCCGACGGGGGAGTGGCGCCAGGCTCCGCCATGTTCACCCCGGCTGCGGCGAGTTTGTCGATCAGCGGGGCGAGTTCGATGAGTTCGGCGACGATGGACGGGGCCTTCTCCGCACCGATGCCCTCGACCGCCTGCAGAGCGTCGGCGCCGGCGGCGCGGATGTTGTCCATGGTCGCGAAGTGCCGGGCGATGCGCCGTGACATGGAGCGGCCCGTGCCGCGGACACCGAGGGCGCACAGCACCCGCGACAGCGGCTGCGTCCTGGCCGTGGCCAGGGCGGCGAGCAGGTTGTCGGTGCTGGTGGCGCCCATCCGTTCCAGCGACAGGAGTTGGTCGCGGGTGAGGGCGAACAGGTCGGCGAGATCGGTGACCAGGCCGGCTTCGACGAGCTGTACGACGCGGGTCGCGCCCAGGCCTTCGATGTCGAGCTGGTCGCGGCCGGCGGCGTAGGAGAGGGAGGCGACCAGGTGGCAGTTGCGGCCCTGCTCGCAGCGCCAGCGTTCCTGGCTGGTGTCGATGCCGGACCCGCACCGCGGGCACACCTCGGGGAAGGCGATGGGTTGTTCGGCGCCGGTGCGCAGGTGGGCGACGGGGGCTTCGATGCGGGGGATGACGTCGCCGGCGCGGTGGACCATGACGTGGTCGCCGAGTCGCAGATCGCGGCGGGTGATGTCGGCCGGGTTGTGCAGGGTGGCGTAGGTGATGGTGGAGCCGTCGATCTCGACCGGCTCCAGGACTCCGCGCGGGGCGATGACACCGGTGCGGCCCACGTTCCACTCCACCTCGAGCAGCCGGGTGATCTTCTCGACGGCGGGCAGTTTGTAGGCGATCGCCCAGCGCGGGGCCCGCGATCCGGACCCGGCGGCCTGCTGATCGGCGGCCAGGTCGGTCTTGATGACGATGCCGTCGATCCCGAACGGCAGTTGGGCCCGCAGGGCGGCGATTTCCTCTACCCGGGCCAGGGCGTCATCGGTGGTCGTGGCGGTGATGCCGGGCACCTGGGTGGTGGCGGTGGTGTTCACGCCGAGTTCGGCGGCCCGCGCCATCAGGTCGCTGTGCGCGAGTTCGCTGAGCTGTGCGGCGTGCGTGGTCCCGGTCTCGGCAAGGGGCAGCAGGCCGTAGCCGAAGAACGTCATCGGGGCGGTGTAGACGCGGTCCTTGGCGCGCAGGGTGCCCGCAGCCGCGTTGCGCGGATTCGCGAAGGGCTGCCCGCCGTGGGCGATGCGTACCTCGTTGGCGTGCTCGAACTGGGCCGTGGTCATCAGCACTTCCCCGCGCACTTCCACTGTGACCGGTTCGGCCAGCGTGGACGGCAGGCCTTCGATGGTGCCGATCGCATGGGAGACGTCCTCTCCGGCCGTCCCGTCGCCACGGGTGATCAGCCGGGTGAGCCGGCCCTGGGTGTAGCGGGCGGCGATGGCAAGTCCGTCGAGCTTCGGCTCCACGCGGTAGCGTTCCGGCTCGTGTCCGATCCGGCGGGCCAGCGACGCCGCCCAGGCGGCGAACTGCTCCGGCGAGAACACGTTGTCCAGGCTCAGCATCGCCACCGTGTGCGGCACATCGCCCTCTGCCGCACCGCCGGCGACCTTGCCGGTCGGTGAGTCGGCCAGTATCTGGTCGGGATGATCGGCTTCCCAGGCGGTGATGCCCTGCACCAGCCGGTCGTAGGCGTCGTCATCCAGGGGCGAGGTACCGCCCGCGTAGTAGGCGGCCGCAGCCTTGACCGCGTCCTCGACCGCCTGCGCGTAGGCGGCGGCATCCTCGATCTGCACAACGGGTGTCGTCATGACCGCAATCCTGCCCGCCACCACTGACAACGCCCCCGTCGCCAAGGGTGTCGACCAGGTCCGGGAATCGCCTTTCGACGGGCCTGCGAGGCCCGCGAGGGTTGCGGGACCCTGACCATTGCCTCCGTCGGGGAGCCATCCGCACCAGTGAACCTCAGCCGAGTTCGGCCGCGAGGCGATCGAGGCCCATGGGGCCGAGGTCCAACGCCTTGGTGTGCCAACGTTTCAGGTCGAAACCGGGCTCGCGGCTTGCGGCCTCGCGGGCGGCGAGCCAGGCGCGTTCGCCGAGCTTGTAGGAGATCGCCTGGGCAGGCCAGCCGAAGTAGCGCAGCACCTCGGGGGTGAGCCTGCGCTCCGCGGTGCGGGCGCGGTCCCGCAGCACCACGCGGGCGGTGTCGAAGTCCCAGCGCGAGCCGTTCGGCAGCGGCAGGTCGAGATGCACGCCGATGTCGATCACCACCCTGGCGGCGCGCCGTGCGGCACCGATCAGCATGCCGAGGCGTGAGCCGGGTTCGGTGAACCAGCCGAGTTCGTCGGCGAGGCGCTCGGCGTACAGGCCCCAGCCCTCGGTGTAGCCGTCGACGGCGTTCACCCTGGTGAACCGGGACACCCGGTCGCCTGCCAGTCGCATCGCGCCGATCTGCAGGTGGTGGCCGGGGATGCCTTCGTGGAACACCGCGGTCAGCTCGTTCCACACGCCGAAGCGCTGACGCCCCGCCACCGGCCACCACGTGCTGCCCGGCCTGCTCAGGTCTTCGCTCGGCTCGGTGTAGTACGGCGAACCGGAGGAGGAGTCGTGGGTCAGCTTCACGGCGAGCGTGCGAAGCCGTGGCGGGATGTCGAAGTGTGTGCCGTCGAGATCGTCCATGGTCTGCTCGTGCTTCGCGCGCAGCCAGGTCAGGTACGCGTCCTCGCCCTCGACGCAGCCGGTCGCGTCGAGGATCTCGATGGCCTCGTCGACCGTCGCGCCGGCCTTGACCCGGTGCGCCTCCTCGGCCATCTCGGCTTCGATCCTGGCCAGTTCCGCCCAGCCCCAGTGGTAGGCGTCCTCGCCGTCCAGGTCCATGCCGAGGCTGAGTCTGGCTTCCACCCGGTAGCGTTCGGCCCCGACGCCGTCCGCTTCGGCGGCCTTCGGTGCGTACTCCTCGCGCAGGTAGCGGGCCAGATCCTGGTAGCTATGGTAAGCGGCGGCGGCGGCCGAGGCCAGTTCGCCTGCCAGCGGGCCGTCGCCGTGCTCGTCGACCAGATGGTCGTACGCGCCGATGCTGCCCTCCGCCTGGTCGGCCATCGCGAGAGCCTGGCGGCGGGCTGCCGGCATGACGCGGTGGAGACCGAGGGCGAGGCTCTGCCGCAGGCCGCTCAGCATCGCGGGGATCGCGGAGAGTCGGGCGGCGAGATAGCGCCAGTCGTGTTCGTCCCCCCGCGGCAACAATTCCGTGCTGACGCGCAGCTTGGTCACCAGGCCGTACGGCACCCGGACCATCCGCAGCGGTTCGCCGATCTCGTGCCAGGCGCGCTGTGCGCCGAGCCGTTCGCGCAGGTGCTCGGCGGCCAGCCGGTCGTCCGGCGACTCCGGGGTCAGCTTGGCGAGGCGGGCGAGGGTCGAGGTGATCAACTCGTAGCGGGCGGCGTGGCCGTCTGGACCGAAGTCGGTCGCGGGTTCGCCCGACTCGGGCAGGCTCACGCCGAGGAATCCGGCGTCAACCGGGTCGAGTTCGGCGGCGCGACGCACGTACTCGTCGCAAAGGTCGAAGATCTGCGTCATTCCGTGAGGCTATGCAGCCACCCTCGACTGCCAGTCGACCCGCGGGCGGCCGCACGGCGGGTTCGGGGTTCGAATCCCCGACGACCTACTTCCCACCGGCGTGGCCACCCGCGCCGGTGGGCGACTGTCCCCGGTTCCGCCGGGTCACGGGCGAGGCCCGGCGGCCACCCGGAGCTCATGTCTGCGGCTCGCCTGGATCGACACCAAGGCGCGCGACGCCATGAGTTGCCATGTCCTTCATGCCCCCGCAGAGCAGCACTCCGTGGCCGTCGGCGCCGTCGACTCGACCATTGCGGGTGTCGGATCCACAAGCGTGCGGGCCCATCAGGACGAGGCCGGGGCTCGAAAAGGGTCGTGGCGTGAGCACACAAGGCTCACGTCTCGGGGGTGTTGCCAAGGCTCCGCGTCAGGACGTGGCGAGGACGCAGAACTCGTGGCCCTCCGGGTCGGCCAGGCACGTCCAGGGGACGTCGCCCTGACCGAGGTCGAGGTCGGTGGCGCCGAGGGACCGCAGTCGGGCCACCTCCGCCGCTTTGTCGTCACCGGGGTACGGCAGCAGGTCAAGATGGACCCGGTCCGGCACGGTCTTCATGTCGGGCGTGCGGAGGAACTCGAGATACGGGCCGACACCCTTGGCGGAGCGCAACACCGCATGTTCGTCGGCCACCTCGTGCAGGGTCCAGTCCATCGCCTCACCCCAGAACCGGGCCATGGCCCGCGGATCCGCACAGTCGACCACCACCGCGGCGATCGGCCCGGTGTCCCGGTAGGTCTCACGAGGTTCCAGCACACAGAACTCGTTGCCCTCAGGGTCGGCGAGGACCGTCCACGGCACGTTGCCCTGGCCCACGTCGGCGGGCGTCGCACCGAGAGACCGGAGACGCGCGACCAACTCCGCCTGATGGGCCGCAGAGGTGGTGGCGAGATCGAGGTGCACACGGTTCTTTGTCGTTGTCTTGGGTTCCGGGACGGGAACGACGTCGATGCCGACGGCGACCGGGTCCGGCCAGACGAGGCCGCCGGAGGGTCCGACGTAGATGGTCACGCCGGGACTGTAGGCACTCCAGCCGAGCGCCTCCGCCCAGAACCGGCCGACCGCCGAGCCATCGAGAGCCTTGATGTTCACCATCACAGGTCGCAGTGCCATGCCGGCGATCCTACGCGCCCGCTTTGCGACGACATCCGCAGGTAGCGTCGCCGAACAAGGATCAACTCCCCGACCGGCGGGATGGTCAGCTCGCCAACCAGGCGGTGTATCTGCGATCAGGTACCTCGCCGTCATCGTCATGCGTTCAGCGCCCGCGCCGCCGAGCGGCTCACCCGTCTGGCCTCGGCCAGGAAGTTCGAGAGCCGCTCGGCGGAAGGGGCCGACGGACCGCTGCCAGGCGGCCTGCTAGGGGCGGACGTAGGGCCGCGTCATGATCTCCATGTTGTAGCCGTCCGGGTCGCCGAAGTAGGCGCCGCGACCGCCGAACAGACGGTTGATCTGGCCGGGTTCGGTATGGCTGGGGTCGGCGTAGTAGGTGACCCCGACCGCCTTCAAGCGGGCGATCATGGTATCGAACTGTGCGTCGGGCACGAGGAAGGCATAGTGCTGCGACTGGACCGGCTCGTCGCGCTTCTCGTAGTAGTCCAGCGTCACGCCGTTGCCGAGGTCGACGGGCAGGAACGGCCCAAACGAGGCGCCGACTTTGAGGCCCAGGATCGCGCCGATGAACTCGGCGGACAAGTGCCGGTCGCTGGCGTAGACGGCGGTGTGGTTCGGCCGCCGCATGGAATCGTTCGAAGGCTCGCTACGCGGCCGGGCTGGCGCCTTCAACTTCGTGCACTCGGCGACGACGTCCGGCAGCGATCGCACTGCGGAGTTCTTCACCATCGTGCCCGCGAGCGGCACGGGAGAGTTGGCCGGGATCTCCGGTGCTGGAGGAATGGCCGCCGACGCTGATGGAACGCATCGGATCTGGTTCGACTACGAGTTGATCCTCGCACCGGACTTCGTGAGTCACCCGCTGAGAACGGCCGGTATCGGGGCCGTCGCAGGTGCCTGGCCCAGGATGTTCGCAGCCATCCCGACATTCAGATGTCCGTCGAGGACATGCTCGTGGATCGCGACCGGGTCGCCGTCCGTTCCGTGCTACGAGGGCTCTCGAACTCCGTGCCCGACGGCGCGGAGCCTGCATCCACCATGATGGAGATCTTCCGAGTTCAGCACGGCCTGATCGCTGAGCTATGGGGACTGTCCAGTCTCGGCCGACCGGCCGGCCAGGCCTCTCATCGAGTCGCGGGCAATCTGCAGGATCCGTCCTCACGGCGGGGCCAGGGCCGGTAGATCGTCTTGAAGACGCGCATGCAACTGACGGGCAGCGAGTGGCAGTTCACCTGCCGCAGATGATTCCAAGGGGCAGCGGCTTTGAGCGGACCGCTACGATCAGGGCCTTGGGTGTGGGGGTTGCGGGGGAGAGCGTGCTATGGGCGGCTTGGCGGGGCGGGGGCGTCGGGGCGCGCTCGCGCTGGGCGCGGGGATGGTGCTCGCGGCGTGTAGGCCGACTGCGAAAAGTGCCGATGGCAACGAAGTCCGTACGGACTCTGAACCGTTGGAACGTCGGTTCGCCGCGCTCTCCGACACACTTTGGCTTGGCGTCGTGCTGGGCACCGATTCGAGAGTGTCCGTTCCAGGTCCCGCTGATGTTCGTGTGGTGGGCTTCGCCCGGCTGAGAGCGGGTGGCGTCGCCGCCATAGTGGGGGCACCGCAATGGGGTTTTCAGCCCGCGATGCCGAGCCAACTGCCGGGAAAACTCGTGCAGTTCATGCCCAAGAGTGCCAGGTGGGTCCGGAGCGAGTCCTTCGACCGTCAGGTGACGGGCGGTACGTATCCCGGCGCGTTCTACTTCGCCCTGGGTGCGGACTGGGTCTACTTCGACACGACCAATCCGAGTGCTGTCGCCAGCTCCGGACCGTGATCGGGTCCTCTGGTTCGGCCGCACAGACGATACGAGGGCATCCAAAGTCCTTTTGTTTTGAATGACCTGGACACCGGCTCGAGGGAGGAAGTGATCAGCGTTGTGTGTCGAGGTCGGTCAGATGGCGTTGATCGCCGCGGATGCTCGCTCCGTACGGGTCAACGCCCTCAGCAGCGCGGCCTGGCCGTGCCGTCCAGCGGCGAGTCGAGCCAGTAGCACGAGCACGGGATCGAATGCGGCGTCCGGGAGATCTCGCGTGGTGACTCCCACGCTGACAGCGAGATCGTCCATGTGCACGGCGAGCTCCAACATCCGGGTGACCAGAAAATCGTCGAGACGCAGCGCCCATCCCGTCTGCGGCATGAACACGGCCTGGTCACCTGAACGTCCGGTGAGATCAGTGTGCTGCTCAGCGAGCGTGGTGCGGGCGCGCCCGGCCAACGACACCACTCCTTCGGATGCGATGCCCTCGCCCTTCGCCCGGATGCCAGTGTTGACCTCCCCGTCGAGTGGTGCGTCGATCCAGGCGGCGCGCGCGTAGTGTTCGAGCAACGGGATCGGCGCCTGTTGCGACGCGGGCTCTTCCAGGGCCGAGCTGACACTGAAGATCTGGTAGGCGAGGTGGCCGGCCAGACCGCCGACCGTCATCTTGGCCAGTGCGCTGGGCCGCTCCCATGCCGCGTCAACTTCCGGAGTTTCCAGCAGTGATGCTGCCTGCGTCGCGGCGGTCAGGTAGGCGTCTATGACGCTCATGAAGTCCTCCATGATCCGAGATCTTCGACATTATGGCCCTTGGGCGGTGCGTGAGTGGCAGCCTGCGGACCGGCGGTGACGTGACGTCCGACGATGTCGGGGAGTCCAGGCATGCCCGGGTTCGTGGTCGCGTTGCGGTGGGCAATGGGGTTGAGGGCTCCGAGCGGCGCCCGACCACCCTGGAGTGCGCGTCCGGCAAACGTGAAGTGCCAGGTCACCGGGCCTGCCGAGGCAGGAGAGCGGCCTGTACGTCGCACGCTGTGACGTGATCGAATGGGGGATGACATCGTTCTGGACTGGCCATCGGATACGCCTGCGCGGTATCGAGCCTGACGACTGGACCGCGTTCATGCGCTTCGCCATGGACGAGGAGCGGATGGGCGACCTTCTGAACCCGCCTCGTTCCGCCGAGGGCTTTCGTGTCTGGGCGAAGGAACAGGCCGCTGCCAAGTTCGATGGCGACTGCTTCGGGTTGGCGATCGAGTCCGTCGAGTCGGGGGAGACCGTCGGTGCTGTCGGCTCGCACCAGGCTGATCCGCGTGCGGGCTGGTTCGAGTACGGGGTCACGATCGGCGCTGATCACCGGCGCAAGGGCTATGCGGCGGAAGCCGTGGTGATGCTGTTGCGGTTCATGTTCGCCGAGCGGCGCTATCACAAGTGCGAAGCGCGGATCTTCGCGCACAATGAGGCGTCGCTCGCACTTCATCGTCGGCTCGGCTTCGTGGAGGAGGGGCGCCTTCGCGATCGTGTGTTCCTTGCCGGCCGGCACCGTGATCTCGTCGTGATGGGCATGCTCGCTGACGAGTTCGCCGAGCGGCACTCGATCAGCGAACCCGCTCGCCGCGCAGCCGGTCGATGAGTCGCGGGCCGTGTGATGGTGAGGCCAGTGTTCCGGGCTGATCGTGCCGGTTTGGTCCACGCTGTGCCCGCTAGATTGATCGAATGACTTACGTGGAGGGCAAGCGGGCTGAGTGAGCGGGACGTCGAACTGGCCCGGCAGATCTCGGCCGTGGCACGCACGCTCGGAATGCCGGCGGACCCGTCCGTCGTACAGACCGTCCAGGTCACCGTCGATGCCCTTGCAGGACCGGAAGTTGTACGGTTCTGGCGCGCGCTGCTCAGCTATGCCGATCGAGCCAGCAGTCCCGAGGACTTGATCGACCCGCACCGTCGCGGGGCGCCGTTCTACTTCCAGCAGATGGACACACCACGCCCTCAGCGCAACCGGATGCACGTCGACGTCTGGGTGCCGTATGACCAGGCCGAAGCGCGCATAGCGGCAGCTGTTGCTGCCGGCGGCCGCTTGGTGAGCGACGCCCATGCTCCGTCGCACTGGGTGCTGGCCGACCCGGAAGGCAACGAAGCCTGCGTCGGCACCGCCGGCTGGATCGGCCCGGAACCGGCTCGGCAGTGAACGCCCCAACCAGGGAGACTCCACCCACGACTGTAGTCGCGGGCCTCCTGTATCGGTGGCCAGGTACCGGCGCAGAGGACCAGCTCGTCCCAGTGCAGGATTTGAGCCTGGCGCCCAGTCGGTCGTCGATGTGGGACCACACCGTGATGTCCGACCTGTTGGCGAGCTGGAAGATACCGGCGCACCGGCCCAGGCCGATGCACTGGGCAAAGAACGACTGGTGGAGGCTCTCCGACTGCGTACCCGCCAGCCGGCTGAGCACGGTTTCGGCGGCCCGCGCGCCCTGCACCATCGCGACCTGGCGGCTCATCCGCAGCGGCTGGTCGGACGGTGCCGCCGAGTCCCCGGCCGCGACGATGCGCGGGTCGTCCACGCTCGTCAGCGTCTCGTCCGTGAGCAGGCGGCCCAGGGCATCGGTGCTCAGCCTGCTGCGGGCGGCCAGGTGCGGAACGCCGAACCCGGTGGTCCAGATGGTGACCTGGCTCGGCAGCTCACGGCCGTGCGCGAGCCGTACGGCGTCGCGGGTCACGGCGGTCACCTTGGCGTCCGCCATTGCCGGCGAACCCGGTCGGTCGCGGCGTCCGCGTCTTCTTTGGCCGCCCACGAGGCCGTGCAGCAGGCTTTGTACGAGGACGTCGCTCGCCTGTCGTCCCTCGAGCACGCGAACCCCAACTGCCCGGAACGCTACCGCTCCCGCGGCACCGTCCCGGCTGAGGGACTCGCGCCCGCTGCGCGCCCCCGCTGTACTGGACGAGGACGACGATCAGAGGTGATACGGAGCGCGGCCGGTAACGCGTGTCCTGGCGTGCCTCTCACTCTTGCGCGCACCGCAGCGTGATCAAATTGGGCATGGCATCGTCCTGGACAGGTAAGCGGGTACGTCTACGCGCTGTCGAGCCCGACGACTGGCCGGCGTTCATGCGCTTCGCCGACGATGACGGGCGGCGAGGGAGCCGGCTGGATCTACCGCGGTCCGCCGAGAGCTACCGTGCCTGGGCGAAGGAGCAGGCCGTTGCCACGTGTGATGACGACTGCTTCCGGTTGGCGGTCGAAACGACGGCCACGGGGGAGCTGGTTGGCACAGTCGGCTCACATCGCACCGGCCCTCGTTCAGGCTGGTTCGAGATTGACGTCATGATCGACCCTGACCACCGGCGCAAGGGCTACGCGGCAGAAGCCGTAGTGCTGGTGCTGCGCTTCATGTTCGCCGAGCGGCGCTATCACAAATGCCTGGCAGCGATCTTCGCCCACAACGAGGCGTCGCTGGCACTTTTCCGTCGGCTCGGCTTCACCGAGGAGGGGCGCCTGCGGGAACACGTTTACTTCGCCGGCCGGCACCACGACCTCGTCATGATGGGCATGCTCGCCGACGAGTTCGACCAGCGACACACGATGAGCGAACCATGAGCCGGTCATCCAAGCTGTGTGCGTGTGTGCGGAACGGCACTCGAACGTGGTCGACGTTCGCTGCTGTCGGGTGGAGGAGTCCCGTAGCTGAAAGCGGGACTGCCGTCAGCTGCGCAAGGTGGCACGCAGGTGCAAGCCGACAGTTGCGAGACCTTCCAAGGTGGTGACCTGGTAGCCGGGTTGCTGTCCGGGCGGCTCGCTCAAGTGGTAGCGGCGGGCGGTCTGCGCGGTCAGGAGCGTCAGCATCGCCATGGCCAGTGAGGCTCCCTCGCAGCCATGCGGGCCGGTGCCGAAGGAGAGGAAGACCCCGGGTTTCGCCGGCGAGTCCGGACCATCGAGCCAGCGCTCGGGCCGGAACTGGTCCGGCTCGGAGTGTTCCCGCGCGTCGCGCTGGGCGGTGTAGGGGCAGACGAGAACGGTGGACCCGGCGTTGATGGTGTAGTCGGCGAGCTCGGTCTGCCGCCTGGCGCGCCGGGTCAGCAGCCAGCTCGGGGGGTACAGCCGGAGCACCTCGTGTACCAGTGCCTGGGTGTAGTGCAGGCTGTCGAGATGGGTGCTGGTCGTCGCGGCCGGGGCCGTGGGCAGCAAGGCGGCTTCGGCTGCGACGCGGTCCGCCGCCTCGGGGTATTGGGCCAGGTGGAGCAGGATCCATCCGGCCGCCCGGGAAGGTGTCTCGAAGGTGGCGACGGTGATTCCGGGGAGAGTGTCGAGGATGGCTTCTTCCGGCAGCAGGCCGTGGTGGGAGGAGGGCCGGAGCATCTGTCCCAGCACGTCGTCACCGAGTCGGCCCGATGAACGGCGCCGGCGGACGATGGGCTGCAAAGCCTTGATGAAGGCGACTTGCTGCCGTGTGCGGAACCGCCGTCCCGGTGTAGGGACCCAACGCGGCCATACCCAGCGCGAGGGGTGTACGAGCACCTCCCTGGCCAGGAAGAGCCGTGCCGCGAAGGGCAGCAGGGTGGGAGCGTCCTCGGAGAAGAGGTAGCGCACGCCGATCTCTGCCAGGGTGTGCCGCACCGGGGTCAGAATCTCGACGTCCTGGCCCGTGGGCAACTGGTCGGCGAATCGAGCGGTCCCGGCCGCGATCTCACCGATCCGGGCCGCAACCGCCTGCGGGCGCAGTCCGCGCATACGGGCCGCGTGAGCGTACGCACGCGCCTCCGGCGTCGGTGCTCCGCTCGACCGTTTCAACGGCGGGAAGAGAGGCGAGGACGCCTTGGGGAAATCCTGCGCGCGGCGCAGGACTGCTTCACACGGCCCGGCCGTAGCGGCTACGTAGACACCCGGCTCCAACTGCCAGACGTCCCCGCACTCGTCAGCGCCACGGCGCGCAAGTCCCAGGCGATCGCGGCTCCAAGCGGCGAAGCTGCCTTCGGGCAACCGCGGCGGCTCATTCATTCGGCCCATGAGATCGTCCCTGGCTCTCTTGCCTGTCCAGGTCGACATCGTCGGCAAGCGTGGCCCGAGAGCCGGCGGACGCCCGGGGGCGCCCGCCGACAATGCGGTCAGCCGCAGTCATCGCCGACGTACGCGCTCCATTCGTGAGCCCCGTACGCACCGTAGTGGCGGGTGAAGGACAGCTTGCCGAGCAGCTTGGCGATCATGGTGCACTCCTCTCGCCTGTCTTCTGCACCAAATGCCACACGGGCCATCTTGCCACATATGGCAGATGTCTGATACAGGGCACTTTTAGGGATTTGGTTGCGTACATAGGTAAATCCACGGCTCCGTACCTCCCTTCGCCCACTGCCCCTCCCTGGCCTGCGTCCTCTTCGAGTACGAAATCGTACAAATGTGCGAATATATGAAACTCTTACCCTTGAGGCTCCGGGACGACAGAGAGAGCCCTTGCTGTGTGTCATGGAGGGCGCGCCACCACCCAGGCGCCCGCCAGGCCTGGGTGGATTATGTTGATCTTCAGGTGGGCCGGGGTGTCGCGAATCGGCGAGCTGTTCGTCAGACGGCCCGTGCGTCAATGGCCTGGGGGCTCCGCCGGCCCCTCCCCGATCTCGAACTCCACCCGCTGGTTGTCTTCCAGGCTCCTGTAGACCGTTCCCTGGATCGCGGAGAAGTGCGTGAAGAGGTCTGGCCCACCGTCGTCGGGGGACACGAAGCCGAAACCCTCTCGGCGTTGAACCACTTCACGGTGCCCTGAGTCATGGATCCTTCCGGTGCTCCAGCAGCGTTTCGCTGTCTGACAGTTGAGAAATGTTGATCACTTCGGGTTGGGCATCGCCGGAGGTTCCCGGTGCCATCAGGGTGCGACCACGGTCAGTCTTTCCGGCGCAGTCACGTTCACTGATCCGTCCGCCGCAACCGAGACATCCAGCTGCTCTCCACCGACTTGGAGTCCCTTTACCGTCAGGGGTCCGTACTGCGGGGCGAAGGCGGGGTTCACGGTGACCGTGCCGCCGGGGACGTCGGCGCTCAGGCCTAGGGCGGCTTGCAGCACGAGGACCGCGGAGGTGGCAGCCCAGGCCTGCGGCCGGCAGGACGCCGGGTAGGGGGCGGGAGCCGGGCTCTCGTGGCTGCCGTGTCCGGCGAAGAGTTCGGGGAGGCGGGCGCCGAAGGCCGTCGACGCGGTCAACAGGCCGGATGCCAACGAGGCCGCGGCGTCCGGGAATCCGGCCTTGACCAGGCCGTGGACGGCGATCGCGGTGTCGTGCGGCCAGATGGAACCGACGTGGTAGCCGAAGGGGTTGTAGCCCACCGCGCCGCGGCTCAGGGTGCGCAGGCCGTGGCCCGCGTCCAGGTCGGGTGCGGCGATGCGGTCCGCCAGCAGTGTGCTCTCCTCGGCGTTGAGCAGTCCGGTGCCGAGGAGATGGCCGAAGCCGGAAGTGACCGAGTCGACGGGCTTTCCGTCGCCGTCGAGGGCGACGGCCGGGTAGGGGCCGTGTTCGTCCGTGACCCAGAAGCGCTCGCGGAAGCGGGCGGCGAGTTGCTCGGCCCATGCCTCCCATTCGTCGGCTCCCGGGCGGCCGAACGCGCGAAGCAGCGTGGCTCCGCTGAGCGCGGCTTCGTACGCGTACGCCTGGACCTCGCACAGGGCGATGGGTGCGTGGGCGCGGCTGCCGTCGCGATAGCGGATGGAGTCGTCGGAGTCCTTCCAGCCCTGGTTGGACAATCCGCGGCCGGTCTGGTCGATGTACTTGAGGAAGCCGTCGGCGGCTGACTGGTCGCGCATCCAGGCGAGCGCGGACTCGGCCGGCGGCAGGAGCAGTTCGACCTCCGCCGGATCGAGTCCCCAGCGCCAGGCGTCGTGGAGGAGGGTGATCCACAGGGGAGTTGCGTCGACCGTGCCGTAGTAGACCGAGGGCAGGGAGAGCCGGTCGCCGAGCTTGAGGCTGTCGCGGCGGACTTCGTGCAGGATCTTGCCCGGCTGTTCCTCGGTGGCGGGGTCGGTGACGGTGCCCTGGCGGCGGGCGAGGGTGCGCAGGGTGCCGGCGGCGAGGTCGGTGCCGAGGGGCAGCAGCATGCGGGCGGCCCACAGGGCGTCGCGCCCGAAGAGGGTCAGGAACCAGGGGGCGCCCGCCGCGAGGAACTGGTCCGGGTGGTCCTGCCGGGACTGCGGGTCGGTCAGGCGCAGGCGGTCCAGGTCGGCGAGGGACTGTTCCAGCCAGCGGTCCAGGCTGCGGTCCGTGCTGCGCAACACGGGTGTGAGCCAGGGGAGTTGGTCTGCGGGCGCGGGCGGGAACTGGTCGCCGTCCGCGTACGCGGCCGTACCGGACAGCGTCACCGACCACGTGGCACCGGGGTCCAGTTCGACGTCGTACGACAGCCGTCCCGCCGGCACTTCCAGTACGTCCGGCGCCGGCGCGCTGACCAGGTGGGCGGTGAAGCCGTCACGCGCCCAGGCCAGCCCGATGGCCTCGCTGTCCGCGGCCTGGGGCGGCACCGCCTCGGGAGCGTGTCCGGACTTGACCTGGTCCATGGTGGCCAGGTCGGAGCCCGCGGTCACCGTCAGGCGGAAGCGGACCTGACGGCTGCCCGCGTTGGTGACCTCCAGGCGCTCCTCGAACAGGCCCGCTGCCGTGCTGCGGCGGCGATGGAGAGCGACGGCCGGGTCGGGTGTGACCTCTCCGAGGCCGCGCAGGACGGACCGGAACTCCGCACCGTCCGCACCCCGCAGGCCCCCGGAGACCGGCGCCAGCGGGATGCCTTCGGCGGCGACGACGAGATGGGACAGCGCCCGGCGGTCGCCGTGATAGAAGCCGTCCGCACCCTCGCTGACCTGCCCGTCCGCACGCGAGATGACGAGGGTCGGCGCGTGCAGCGTGACGACCGCGTCATGCAGGAACGGCTGTAGCCCCCCGGCCCCGGGAGCGGGTGCCGTGACCGAGCTGTTGGGGTCCTGGGTCTTGACAGTCGCGTCCAAGGAAGTGGAACCTCTCAGTGTTTTAGCGTTCCAAGGACATTAAGCGACTCGTCAGAGCCATGGCAATGGGTCTTGGAACGCTAAAAACAAAGTCCGTATCTCCTCTGCCTGCCGGAGAGCCGCATGCCCCGCTCCAGCAACAACGCCTCGGCCAAGGGTGGCCCGGTGACCCTCGCGATGGTCGCCCGGCGGGCCGGCGTCTCGGCGCAGACCGTGTCGAACGCGATCAACTCACCTGACCTGCTGCGGCCCGAGACCCTGGAGCGGGTCCGCCAGGTGATCGAGGAGATGGGCTACCGCCCCAGCCGCGCGGCGCAGACGCTGCGCAGCGGTTCCAGCAAGCTCATCGGCTACGGCATCCAGCCCACCCCGCCCGGCACCGCGGGCGCGGTCATGGACCGCTTCCTGCACGCCCTGTCGGAGGCCGCCGACGAGGCCGGCTACCGGATGCTGCTGTTCGCCTCCCCGCCGGGCGGCCCGAGCCTGCAAGGCTACGAGGAACTGCTGGCCCGTCACGAGGTCGACGGCTTCGTGCTCAGCGGCACCGAGCGGGGCGATCCGCGCCAGGCGTGGCTGACGAAGAAGGGCGTGCCGTTCGTCGGGTTCGGCCGGATGTGGTCGGGGCGGCCCATCGGTGACTGGGTCGACGTCGACGGCGCCTTCGGCACGGACGCCGCAGTGGAGCACCTGGTCGCTCTGGGGCATCGCAAGATCGCGTTCCTGGGCTGGGAACGCGGTTCCTCCGGCGCCGGTGACGATCGTGCCGAGGGCTGGCTGCGGGCGATGAAACGGCACGGGCTCGCTACCCGCGGGCGACGGGGGCAGTGCGTCAACGACATCGACGCGGCCCGCGCTGCCGTGCAACCGCTGCTGGACGGCGAGGCGACCGCGGTGATCGCGGCCAGCGACATGCTGGCGCTCGGCTGCTACCAGATGCTGCGCGAACGGGGCTCCGCCCCCGGCCACGATGTCGCCGTGATCGGCTTCGACGACTCGCCGACCGCCGAACTCCTCTCACCCGGCCTGTCCTCGATCGCCCAGCCGCTGGAGGACGTCGGCCGGGAATGCGTACGGCTGCTGCTGGCACGGATCGCCACCCCCGACGCGCCGCCCGAGCGGCTCCTGCTGGAGCCGTCCCTGATCGTGCGCGACAGCGCGACGGCCGCCGCCCCGGGCGACGCGTAGGCGCCCCGGCCGGCCGGAACTCCCCCTGCCCGGCCGGTCGGTCCCACCCCACCTTGAAACGTTTCTCCTCCTTCACCCCCACACCCCGGGCCCACGCCTTCGTGTGCCCGGGGAGGAGCCGCACGTACCACCCCGTAACCCCCGGAGGAAGCAATGCACAATCGTTCGGCCGTCGCGGCCTTCGTCACCTGTGCGGCCATGCTGGCCGCCACGGGCTGCTCGTCGAGTTTCGGCAGCGACAAGAAGACCGCGCAGGACACCAGCTCCAAGCAACACCTCACGGTGCTGATCGCCTCCTCGGGGGACGCGGAGACCAAGGCGGTCAAGAACGCGGCGGCCGCCTGGGCCAAGCAGTCCGGCAACACGGTGACCGTGGACGTCGCCAAGGACATCAACCAGCAGCTCGCCCAGTCCTTCGCCGGCCACAAGCCGCCGGACGCCTTCTACGTCGACTCCAGCCAGTTCGCCAACTACGCCCAGGGTGGCTCGCTTTACGCCTACGGCGACCAGATAAAGGACGCGGACGACTTCTCCGCCCAACTGCGCGCCTCCTTCACCTACAACGGCAAGCTGGTGTGCCTGCCCAAGGACACCTCCACCCTCGCCCTGGCGATCAACTCGGACCTGTGGAAGAAGGCCGGTCTGACCGCGAAGGACTATCCGACCACCTGGGCCCAGCTCAAGACCGTCGCCGCCAAGCTGACCAAGGGCGACGTCACGGGGCTGGTCGTCAACGGCCAGTACGAGCGCGTCGGCGCCTTCATGAAGGAAAGCGGCGGCTGGATCACCAACGGCGATCAGACCAAGATGACCGCCGACAGCAGCCAGAACACCGAGGCCCTGAGTTACGTGCAGTCGCTGCTGAAGGCCGGCTCGCTGAAGTACGCCAGCCAGGTCGACACCAACTGGGGCGGAGAGGCCCTCGGCAAGGGCAAGGCCGCCATGACCATCGAGGGCAACTGGCTCACCGGCGGGATGAAGGCCGACTACCCGAACGTGAAGTACACAGTGGCCCCGCTCCCTGCCGGCCCGGCCGGCAAGGGCACCCTCGCTTTCAGCCAGTGCTGGGGCGTCGCCCAGGACAGCGCACACCGCGAAGCCGTCGTCGACCTGGTGAAGTACCTGACCACCGGAACCCAGATGCTGAAGAACGCGGACGCCTTCGGCGTGATGCCCTCCCGCACCAGCGCACTCGCCGAATACGCGAAGAAATTCCCGTCCGCCAAGGCATGGGCCGACTCCACCGCCTACGCGCAGGGCCCGGTGACCGTCGCCGGGTTCGACAAGGTGCTGACCCAGTTCAGCACCGACCTCGCGGGACTGGCCACCGGCGACCCGAAGAAGATCCTCGCCGACCTGCAGAGCAACGGCGAACAGGCCCTCACGAAGGGCCACTGAGCCGCCATGTCCCCGCGCACGTCACAGACCCCCCGCCCGTCCCCGCGCTCCCGCGCGGGCGGGGGTCCCCGTACGGCCGACTCACCGGGCACCCCTGACATGCCCGGCCGAGGCGGCCCGGCCGCGGCGCCCCACGCCAAGCCCGCCGGGCGTGTGGGGCGCCGCGCCGAAGGAGCCTGGGGCTGGCTGTTCGTCAGCCCCATGGTGATCATCCTCGGCCTGTTCCTGGTGCTGCCGACCCTCATGGCGCTGTGGGTGAGCCTGCTGCACTGGGACGGCCAGTCCAACCCCTTCAGCGGCCAGGCGGACTTCGCCGGCCTGGACAACTACCGGGCCCTGCTCACCCGGAGCGGCCTCGACCGCACCCTCTTCGCCACCTCACTGCGCAACAACTTCTACTTCGTGCTGCTGACCGTGCCCCTGCAGACGATCCTCGCGCTCACCCTGGCGCTCGTCGTCAACCAGCGGATGCTGCGCGGCCGGAGCGCCCTGCGCACCGCGTTCTTCTTCCCCTCGGTCACCAGCTCGATCGCCGTCTCCACGATCTTCCTCTTCCTGTTCCAGGGCAGCGGCGCCGTCAACACCGTGCTGTCCTGGATCGGGATCAAGGGCCCGAACTGGTTCAACGACTCCCGCGGCATACTGTCCCTGCTGCTCGGCGGCCTCGGTGTCGTCGACACCAACCACCCCACCGGTGCCCTCGCCGACCACTCCTTCATGGGCCTGTCCTGGTTCGAGTGGCTGTCCGGACCGTCCGTCGCGATGTGCACGATCATTCTGCTCGCCGTGTGGACCAGCTCCGGCACCTTCATGCTGATCTTCCTCGCCGCCCTCCAGGACATCCCGCGTGAGCTGGAGGAAGCCGCCGCCCTGGAGGGCGTCAGCCGCTTCCAGATGCTGCGGTACGTCACGCTGCCCGCGCTGCGTCCCGTGCTCTTCCTCGTCCTCACCCTCGGTCTGATCGGCACCTGGCAGGTCTTCGACCAGGTCTACGTCATGAGTCAGGGAGCCCCCGCCAACACCACCCTCACCCCGGCCTTCCTGTCCTACTCCTCCGCCTTCGGCGACGCCGACTTCGGCCAGGGCGCGGCCATCGCCTTCATCCTGCTCACCGTGATCCTGACCATGACCGCCGTCCAACGCTTCCTCTTCCGGGAGCGCACCCCCCGCACCCGGAGGACCCGATGAGCGCCAACACCCCGGCCGCCGCCCGGACACAGGGACGCCCCGTGCTCGGCCGCTTCCCGTTGGCGCTGCGCGTCCTCGGCTTCACGGCGGCGGCCGCTCTCGGCCTGCTGTACATCCTGCCGTTCGTCATCCAGCTGGTCACCGGCTTCAAAACCGACCCCGACGCGGCCGCCCACCCCCTGGGCCTGATCCCCACCACCCCCACGACGGCCGCCTACCAGCGCCTGGTCGGCCTCAGTCAGGCCGGCGACGGCGTCCCCTTTCTGCGCTGGCTCGGCAACTCCGCCGTCGTCGCCGTCGTGGTCACCGCCGGACGCGTCCTGTTCGACTCGATGGCCGGCTACGCCCTGGCGCGGCTGCGCTTCCGCGGCCGTACCATCCTGTTCGGCTTCCTCCTCGCCGTCATGGCGGTGCCCGGAGTGGCCCTGCTGATCCCGCGCTTCCTGGTGCTCAACACCTTCGGTCTCTTCGACACCTACACCGGCATGATCCTGCCGCTCATGGTGGACGCGGCCGGCATCTTCATCATGAAGCAGTTCTTCGAGTCGATCCCCCGGGAAGTGGAGGAGGCCGCCCGAGTCGACGGCGCCGGTGTCTTCCGCACCTTCTGGTCGATCGTCCTCCCCATGGCCCGCCCCGCCCTGCTGACCCTCACCATCCTCTCCTTCCAGGGTTCGTGGAACGAGTTCACCCACTTCCTGGTGGCCACCCAGTCCAGCCAGTACGAGACTCTCACCACCGGCCTCGCCCGCCTCGTCTCCGGCGGCCTGGGCGGCGGCACCCAGTACCCGTTGAAACTGGCGGCTGCCCTGCTGGCCACCCTGCCCGTCGCGGCTCTGTTCTTCTGCTTCCAGCGGTACTTCGTCCAGGGCGCCAACGCCGGGGCCGTCAAGGAATAGCAAGGGCCCGCACTACGGCGTACGGCCCCGGCGGCACCCGGGTACGGCTCGGGCAGGGCGCGCGCCCGGACCGCTCCGGCCATCCATCTGGCGCTCATGGCGCCCCGCCGCCCTGCCTGCCTCGTCCGCCTCGTCCGCCTCGTCCGTCCCGGAGGGCGGACGCAGGGTGTCGGTCACCGCGTGGTCCACCAGCTCCGGCATCCGCTCCCGGGGCCGCTGCGGGCCTGCTCCCGGGCCCGCTCGCGGGCCGACTCGGCGGCTCGTGCACCGGCGGCACCGAGGGTGTCCGCCGCCCCTGAGCCCCTCAGAACCCTCAGCGGTCCGAGCGTCGCGGAAGTCCCCCTCGCGCGGCGACAGGCTCGCCGGCTCGGGCGGAGGCGAGAGGGTCTGCGCCGGGTGGCCCCGCAGGGAGCGCATGAGGCGGGCTGCGGTCGCGGAGTCGAGCACCGACTGGGCCGAGGCGAAGGCGTACCGCGGTGACGAGGTCGGATCCCTTGATCCGCTTCAGCGCATGGCCGAAGGCTCCGGCCATGACGGCATCCCACAGGGCGTCATCGACGTCGAACGAGGTCAGCATCAGACACGCGACGAGTTCCGGCATGCGGCTGCGCAGCTCCCGGCAGGTCGCTCAGGCCGCGTCGTACGACCTCGTGGTCGTCCAGCAGAAACCCACGGCACGCGCGGAACGCGTTCTCCCTTCGTGAAGGTGCGCGTCTCGGTCATGACGACCTCGCGTTCCCCGGCGACGGACAGGCCGCGGGCCGTTCACGAGGCCGGTCATCCATGCGCGGGCGCCGGACGGACTAGGGCCGACCGGCCCCACTCACTCCGTGGTCGTTGCGCACGAGGTCGAACTGCACGTCCACCACCCCTTCCACGGCCCGCACCAGGCGCGCGGCCACCGGGACCAGCGCGGTGTCGCGGATCCGGCCCGTCAGCATGACGACTCCTTCGTGCACCTCCACCTGGATGGCCGAGGACGGCAGCGGGAAGAGATACGACACGATCTCGCGCCGTACCTCCTCGGCGATGTCGTCGTCCCCGCGCAGGAAGACCTTGAGCAGGTCGGCGCGGCTGACGATGCCCTCAAGCAGTCCGGCCTCGTCCACCACCGGCAGCCTCTTGACCCCCTCTCGCGCCATGGTGCGCGCGGTCTCGGCGAGGGTGGCGTTCGCCCGGACCGTGACGGCGGGGGACGACATGAGGTCCCCCGCGGTGAGGGCCTCGGCCTTCGCCAGGTCGACCGCCTGACGCAGCTGGAGGTAGCCCGATTCCGGGTCGTCCCGCAGTTCCTCCTTGGGCAGCAGGTCGGCCTCGGAGACCACGCCGACCACCCGCCCCTCACCCTCGATCACGGGCAGGGCGCTGACCTGCCAGTCCTGCATCATCCGCACGATCTCCTTGAAGGGAGCCCGCCGCCCGACGGCGGCGACCGTGTGGGTCATGACATCGCTGACGATGTGCGTGGCGGCGTACATGGGGAACTCCGTAAAGTCGACGGCGGTCACTCCGCTTTCAGCATGTGCTCCTCGGCGGAGGACGAGCCAGGGGCCATCAGGCCCGGCGGGCGGGCCGTTCGGCCACGGACGCGCGACGCGGATCGGTTGTCTCGGCATCACACCCGGTGCGCGGGCTCTGCCGACAGGGCCGGTCGGTCCCGCGCAGGGACTTGCGGCCCCTGACCCTGCGGCCGTGACGTCACCAGGCTGGAGGTGGATCCCTCGTCCCTGGAGGTGGAGACAGTGACCCGAACCGTCACGGTCGGTCTCGACGGCTCGGCCTCGAGAGCCGGGCCGCTGTCGAATGGGCGGCGCGCGGAGCACGGCTGCGCGGTCTGCCGCCGAAGCTCGTCCATGTCTGGGAGCCGCTGCCCGAGCCCGTCGCCGCGGTTCCGCGCGAGTGCCCCGTCATGGGACACGAGTGACCCGGCTTGGGAACGGTGAGCACGATGGACCTTCCGATCGTCGTCGGTGTCGACGGCTCCGAGCTCAGCCTGCGCGCTCTCGACTGGGCGGCCGACGAGGCCGCCCTGCGCGGCGCACCGCTCCGGCTCGTGTACGCCTCCCTCTGGGAGCGCTACGAGGGAGCCCTGCTCGCGCAGGAACTCGGCAAGCCGTTGGAGGAGGTGATGGCCCGAGACGTCGTCGGCACCGCCGAGAGCCGCGTCCAGCGTCGTCAACCAGGGGTGAGGGTCACCACCGACGTGCTGCCCGAGGAGCCGGAGCACGGGCTCGTACGGGAGAGCAGAACCGCCCTCGCCGTGGTACTGGGCTGCCGGGGGCGCAGCGGGGTGGCCGAGGTGCTCCTCGGTTCCGTCAGTCTCTCGGTCGCCGGGCACGCGCACTGTCCGGTGATCGTGCTGCGCGCCGGTCACGACAACCAGGCCCGCCCCGGGGCCCGGGGCCGGATCGTCCTCGGGGTCGGCGAGAAGCCGAGGGGTTCGGCCGCCGTACGGTTCGCCATCGAGGAAGCATCCCTGCGCGGTGTGCCCCTGGAAGCCGTACGGGCCTGGCGGCACCCCGCGCACGTGACGACCGGTCACTCACCCACGGACTCCGTCCGTGGGTACCCCCCATTCGGCGGCGAGCCGGCACATCTCCAGCAACGGCAGGCCGACGAGCTGCTGGAGGAGGCCCTGCGCGAGGCACCGTCCGGACTGCAGGCGGGCCGCCGCAGCGTCGAGGGACATGCCCGCGACGCCTTGGTCGCCGTCTCCCACGAGGCCGACCTGCTCGTCGTCGGCTCCCGGCGCCGGCCCGGCCACTTCGGCCTCCAGCTCGGCCGCGTCGCCCACGGGGTGCTGCACCGTGCCGCGTGCCCGGTGGCCGTCGTACCGGAACCTCCCTGAGGGGTCCATGGCCGGGTGGTTCGCCCAGGGGTCCGACAGCGCCCCAACGCGGGCCAGTTCGCCGGGGTCGGTCACCGGCTGGGCGCCGCCCGTGACCACTGCGCTCCAGCCGAGATGCGTGCCGGGGCGACGGCGTCCGCCTCGTAGGCGACGACGACGCCGGTGCGGTCAGCCTGATGAGTCTGGTAGGTCAGAGCCGCGCCCTCGTGGGTGCGGATGACGATGTCGCCGCCGTCGAGGACGTGGTCGCCCCGCCATCCGGACCTCGACCCCGACCTCCCGGACGCCGACCGTGCCCGCACGCCCTGACCCAGCGCTTGCGGACCCGCGAGAGGAGCCGGCGACTGGCCGGTGGCGGGGTCTGGGCCGTGGGACGAGTGGTCCGCTCCGGGCTCATCCGGCGGCGTATGGCCGAATGGGACGAGGAGTGGAAGCGGATCGGGCCACGGTGGGGGAATCTGAGCGGAGGCCGAGGCTGAACACAGAGCCGGTGGGGCCGCCGGCTCATCTGCACCGGCTCCACCGGCAATGTGTCAGTCGCCGTCGGCCCGCGGTTTCACTCCGTGTCGGCCGCGGTGAGCCGGCAGTCCACGCCCACGACACCCTCGACGCCGCGCAGCAGGCGCGCGGCGAGAGGGATCCGGGCGGCGTCCCACACTCGTCCGGTCAGGGTCGCGACGCCCTCGGTGACCACGATGTGCACGGGCTCGACCGGGGCGGGGAACAAGGGGTCGACGACCTCGCGCCGGATCTCGTCGGCAAGGTCGTTGTCGGGGCGCAGGAACACCTTCAGCAGATCCCCGCGGCTGACGACGCCTTCGAGGACGCCCTCGGCGTTCACGACGGGCAGCCGCTTGACGTGCCGCAGCGCCATGATGCGCGCGGCTTCGGCGAGCGTTGCGTCGGCGTGGACGGTGACGGCCGGAGTGCTCATCAGGTCCTCGGCGGTCAACGCGCCGGCCTTGGCCAGGTCGGGCAGTCGGCGCCGTTGGGTGAACCGGTCCGGATCGCTGTCCCGGAACTCCTCCTTGGGCAGCAGATCTGCCTCGGACACCACACCGATCACCCGGCCGTCGCCCTCCAGCACGGGAAGGGCGCTGACCTGCCACTGCTCCATGCGCTCGACGACGTCCTTGAACGGAGCGTTGCGGCCCACGGCGACGACGGTTCGCGTCATCACATCACTCGCGCGGTGCGGGCTGCTTTCCATGGGGTTCTCCTCAAAGGCCGGGGGCACGTCGGAGCACCGCCTGTAGTAGGGGTGCGGAGGCCGAGTGGCCGGACCCGGGAGACGTGCAGCGGCTGGGCGCCCACGCGCCCGACCTGGACGGCGAACGCCCGGCCGGACTCGGGGTCCTCGGTGCACATCGCCCGGACCGCCTCGGCGTCGAACTCCCGGGCCCGTGCGGGCTCGTCACCTCGGCGCCCAAGCGCCGGAGATACGGTGCAAAGCACAACAGGCGGGCCCCGGCCTCGAAGGAGACCTCGTGGGCGTGGCACATCAGCCGTCCGCCGTGCACGGGTTCGCGAGTCGCGGTCATGGTGGTGGGGGAGGGCATCGCACCGGCTCCCTTCATGGTTTCTGCTTCCAGCGTGGTCGTGTCCGGCCCCAGAGCACCACGGGTCACCCGGGCCCGACCGGGGGGTCCTTCGGCCCCCGAGCCGGACGACGTGGCGCCACCGGGACCACACCGCACGGAACTGGGATCACACCGGCACGGAAAGCGCCATGCCGACGACCTGCCGTGGCCGCTTCGGCCCATGGTGAGGGCCTCCGCCCCTTCCCACGCCGGCGGCACACGCAGCGGAGGCGGAGACACCGTGAGCGTCTCCACGCGCATCGCCGCCATCGCCGTCGGCGACCCGTCCCGGCGTGCCGCAGGCGTCGGCCGTGAGGTGTCGGCCCGCCTGCGTGAGCGGGTGCCGGGCCGGCCCCTTCCGCCCGGCACGAGATCGTCCGGCACCGGACTGCCGCGGCACACGGGACCACCGACCTGTCCGCGGCATGTCAGGACGGGAAGGGCGCCACCCGCTTCTCGCGGATCCGGATTGCGCGGTGCACGGCTGCCGGCCGCTTCTCCGCGTCCTCAATGGGTCCTTCCCGCCACTATCAGCACACCACGGGAACCGGATGTTCACCAGGGCCAGGTCTGCCAGGTCGTTTCAGTCAGGGAGCGGCCGCCCGGACGGTGCCCGCAGATCCGGGGGTCGGGCTCGGTCGGAGTACGGGGCGCATGTGCACCTGTATCCGCCTCGTGAGCGTCGTCTCCTCTGTTCAGGAGCCGTCCTGTGACCCCGTCGCCGTCTTCGAGTAGGCGTCGTGCCAGGCGGCCTTCGCTCCGGAGTCGCCGATCCGGTAGACGTCCACCACCGCGCCGACCGCAACGGCAAGCGAGAGCACGCCCACGACGATCCGTACCGGCAGGGCGGTCCAGCGCGTGCCGCTGCCCTGTCCAGGCTCCGCCGGAGCGCGTCGGCCCGCCCACCACACGACCGCGGCCAGCACGAACAGCCCCAAGGCCCACGGGAGGAGTCCGTCGCCCAGCTCGGTGTGCCGGCGTACCAGGGGGTCGTCGTCCACGTGCCGCTCCAGCCATTCGCCGGCCTGTGTGGTCAGCGGCACGCTGACGAGGGCGACGAAGGCGAGCAGTGGTACCAGCGGACCCATTCGCCGGGCGGCGCGGGGCCACAGCGCCGCTGTGACCAGGGCCAGTGCGGTCAGGGGTATCAGGACGACGACCACGTGGACCAGCAGGACATGGGCGGGCAGACCGTTGATGAGACTCATCGAGGTGCTCCAGTCGGGGGTGGGGCGCGCCAGCCTGGCACAGGAAACTCTCAGTTGCCTATCAGTCGATCAAGCCATGCGATGGTGATCGCGCTGTCCGAACGGGTACGGCGACGCGACAGCAGGGTCTGTTCGTCCCAACTGCGGCAGATGAGGCCCAACGGCCCCTAGCGTTGGCCTCACCGGCTCAAGACGTGTTCCGCGGACCGGGCGAGGGTGAGGAGCGTGTCGACGCGCGGCCCCATACGACCGCTGCCGAGCAGCTCCTCGCCGAACGCTTCGCGGAGGAGAAATGGACGAGGACGAGTACCGTCGCCGTCTCACCGTCCTGAGAGAAACCAGCGATGGCGACTCTCGGCCCGGTCGGCGCTGATCAGGAGGAGGCAGCCGTGCACGAGAGACTTTCCGTGGGCGCCGTGATGAACGGGGCGCCGTACTCGATCAGCGAGGACGAGACCTTGCTGCTGGCCTGGGAAGTGGTCGAGCGGTCAGGGCAGCGCCATCTGCCGGTCGTCCGCGAGGACGGCTGCTGCGCGGGTGTGCTGGACCGCGCCGAACTCGCCGTCGCCTGCGCGGACCCGGCAGTGACACTGTCTCGCCGGCGGGTGCGTGACCTGGTGCAGGGGCGCCGCACGGTCACGGTTCATCCTGAGGAATCGACGCTCCGCGCGGCCGCTGTGATGACCGAGGAAGATGTGGACGCGCTGCCGGTCACCGACCCACGCGGACGACTGACCGGCCTGCTCACGGCGCAGGACTACGTGGCGGCCGCGGCCGGGCTGGGCGGGCACACCGCACCGGCGACGCCGGATGCGTCACACGTAAGGGTCACGCTGCCCGGTCTGCCACCTCGCCGGAGGGAGCGGGAACGAGGCCTGCTCATCCCGTAGGGAAACCCGCGGACGTACCTCCCCGTAGCGGGCAGAGGGCGGGCTCGCCGTCGCCGCGTCCGACCCGGGTTCGGCCACTCGCGGGCGGAGCCTTCCGCGGCGCGCAGGATGCCGCCTCCAGAGGATCACCAGGATCACCGCCCTGGCCGTACATGACCGGATGCTCAGAGAGTCGCCGCGTGATCCGGGACGTAGGTCTGCAGGTCCCGCGGCGGGCGCTGGTAGCCCGTCGACGGCGGCCGCTCGGGCAGCTCCAGGACCGGCGGCGGAACCTCGTGGTACGGGACGGAGGCCAGCAGGTGGGCGATCATGTTCAGCCGGGCCCGGCGTTTGTCGTCGCTCTCGACGATGTACCAGGGCGCCTCCGAGATGTCGGTGTGCACCAGCATCTCGTCCTTGGCCCGGGAGTAGGCCTCCCAGCGGGTGATCGAGTCCAGGTCGATCTGCGACAGCTTCCAGCGTCGCACCGGATCCTCCAGACGGCGCCGGAACCGCTCCTGCTGTTCGGCGTCGCTCACCGAGAACCAGTACTTGCGCAGCAGGATCCCGTCCTCCACCAGCATCCGTTCGAAGATCGGGCACTGATGCAGGAAGCGCTGGTGCTCCTCCTTCGTGCAGAAGCCCATCACGTGCTCCACACCGGCCCGGTTGTACCAGGACCGGTCGAACAGCACGATCTCCCCAGCGGCCGGCAACTGCTCCACGTACCGCTGGAAGTACCACTGTGTGCGCTCGCGCTCGGTCGGCTTGGGCAGCGCCGCGATGCGCGCCACGCGCGGGTTGAGGTACTCCGTGATCCGCTTGATGGTGCTGCCCTTGCCCGCCGCGTCCCGCCCCTCGAAGACCACGACCATCCGGGCGCCCTCGGCCCGCACCCACTCCTGCAGTTTCACCAACTCCGCCTGCAGGCGCGGCAGTTCCTTCTCGTACACCTTGCGCGGCAGTGCCGCGTCCTTCTTGTCGGCCATGCTGCCTCCACCGCCCGATGACCTACGTCGACGTCTTCCGAAGTCACGCTGTGCCCAGGGCCGAGCACCCGGACGTCACCGTACTTTCCGAAGCGAGACCGCGCACCCCCGAACGCGTGGGGCGGGCTTCTGCAGCGTGAGCACATCAGCCTCGGTGAAATGGATCGCAGAGGGATCCGGCGTACGGGACGACAGCGAATTCGGGATGATGGCGAACTCAGGACGACAGCGAATCAGGGTTTGCGGGCCAGTGCGCAGGAAATGAGCTGCTCCCACACCGATAGATCGCGCTTGTCGACAGCGCCTTCGGCGACGTCGTCGCCCGGTGTGGGTTCCGGCCGCCACAGCGGGCAGTCGACCAGCCCCGGTTCGAGCAGGTCAAGGTCACCGAACAGGCCGATGATCTCGTCGTCGGTGCGCCAGCGGCCGCGGCCGAAACTCCCCTGCAGTTTCTGTTCCGCGACCCGGGTTTCCTCGTTCGCGCCGGAGCGGAAGTGGGAGACATAGACCTGGCTGTCCGACGGGACCCGGTCCACCCACCAGCGCACGAGGTCGGCGGGCCGCTCGGAATCGTTGAGATGGTGCAGGACGGCGCTGAAGATGATCCCCACCGGCTCGTCGAAGTTGATCAGATTCCGGACGCCGGGGTTGGTGTAGGTCTCTTCCGGCTCACGCAGGTCCGCTTGGATCACCGTGGTGCGGTCGTCGGTCGCCAGCAGGGCACGACCGTGGGCGAGCACGATCGGATCGCTGTCGACGTAGGCGACGCGCGCGTCGACGTTGTGTCGCTGGGCGACCTGGTGCACGTTGTCGGCGGTGGGCAGGCCGCTGCCCATGTCGACGAACTGACGGATGCCGTCGCGGGCCATGGCGCCCACCGCGCGAATCAGGGCTTGGCGGTTGGCGAATGCGATCGCCACCGAACCGGGAAGATCCTTGATGAAGAAGTCGCCGATCTCGCGGTCGACGGCGTAGTTGTCCTTGCCGCCGAGGAGGTAGTCGTAGACACGGGCGATGCTCGGCTTCGACTGGTCAATCCTTGTGGTGGGTTCGGTCATGGGAACAACCACCTGTCCCTTGGGATTCGTTGTCGCCACGATCGTAGGAGAGCCGCCCCTGCCTGGGTGTCTCCTGGCCTCGATGTTCTGTGAAGGTCCGTCGGTTCGACCGGCTGGGCGGCTCGGCTTTCCCGGACTGGTGGCGGACAGGTCGGCGGCCGGATCGTCGCATCGGTCGAGCGCCCGGGTTTTCACTGCCTCGGGGGCGTGACGCTCGTCGGAGCAGCAGCGGGGTCGCCAGCAGGAGTACGCCGGCCAGGCCGATGGCTGCACGGGGACCGAGCAGCCCGCCCAGCACGCCCCAGACGGCCGTCAGGAGGGCGGTCGAGGCCTTGGTCGTCACCGTCCAGGCCGACAGCGTGCGGGTGACCCGGTCGGTCGCGGTGCGTTCGAGGCGGTAGGTGGCGGAGACGGGGTTGAAGACCCCGCAGCAGAAGATGAGCCCGAGCTCGACGCCGATCACCAGCAGCAGCCCCTCGGTGCCCGGCCTCAGGAAGGCCAGGCCGACGGGCCAGATCGCGCGCAGTGCCCCGGTCACGACCAGGACCTGGTGCTGTCCGAACCGGGTGACGAGCGGTTGGGCCAGCCGCGAACCGAGCAGGCCGCCGATCGAAGGCGCGGCGAAGGCCAGGCCGTACTGCCACGGCGCGAACCCGAGCCGGCCGAGCATCAGGACGGCCAGCAGCGGCTGGGTGGCCATGACCAGGCCGTTGAACAGAGCGGTGTTGAAGAACAGGGGACGCAGCGTCGCGTCGGCGAGGATGTACCGCCAGCCGTCGAGCATGTCCCCGGCCCGCATGCGCACCGCCTCCCGGCGCTCGGGCCGCGGCTCGTGCCCGCCCATCGCGCGGATGCCCAGAGCCGAGAGCAGGTAGCTGACCGCGTCGGCCACCACCGTCGCCACCGGACCGAGGAGCCCGATCGCCGCGCCGCCCAGCGGCGGTCCGATGATCGTGGTCGTCCAGGCCGTGGACTCGAACCGGGCGTTGGCGACGAGCAGGTCCTCGGCCGGCAGCAGCGTCTTCAGGTATGCGCCGGAGGCGGCGCGGAAGGTGATGTCGGCCGCCGCGACGACGACCGAGACGAGCAGGAGCTGAAGGAAGGTGAGCACGCCGAGCGCGAACGCGGCGGGAATCGTCAGCAGCGCCGCGAACCGCACCAGGTCCGTCGTGATCAGCACCGGCCGTTTGCGGCGGAACTCCACCCACGGCCCGAGCGGCACCGCTACGGCAGCGCCCACCGCAGACCCGACGGAGGAGAGCGCGGCGACCTCGGCCGGCCCGGCCCGCAGCACCTGGATCGCGATCAGAGGGAACGCGCCGAAGGCGAGCCACGTGCCGAGCGCGCTGGTCCCGTAAGCTCCCCAGAGCCACCCGAACGGCCGCCCCAGACGGTGTCCGTTCCTCATACCCGCCGCCCCTCGCCACTCATCCACACAACCGATCCGCGATCGGAAGAATCAAAGCGGCCCGCATACCCGGGAATCAAACAACCGCGGCGGCCTTCGGGCACAACCAATGGTTGTGCCCGTAGAGTCTCAGCATGGACCTCGAAACCGTTCGGACCTTCGTCGCCGCCGCCGACGCGGGACAGTTCCAGGAGGCCGCCGCCGAGCTCGCGGTCACCCAGCAGGCCGTCTCCAAGCGCATCGCCACACTGGAACGAAGCCTCGGCGTGCGGCTGTTCACCCGCACCGCGCGCGGCGCCGAGCTCACCATCGACGGGCAGGCCTTCCTGCCGCACGCGCGCGAGCTACTGCGTGTCGCCGAGCGCGCGGTCGGGTCCGTGCGCCCCGGCCGCCGTCCGCTGCGCGTCGACGTGATCGCCTCGCGCGGCGCGGCGTCGGGCCTGATGCGCGGCTTCCACCGCGCGCACCCCGAGATCGAGCTCGACGTGGTGTGGCTGTTCGACATCGAGACGGCCGTCGCCGCCATCCGGGCCGGTGAGATCGACGCGTCCTTCCGCGCCGTCGCCGCGCCCGGCCGGCCCTTTCCCGAGGACATCGAGTCCGTCCGCGTGCTCGACGAGCCGCTCCAGCTCCTCACCGGCCCCGCCCACGCGCTGGCCGGTGCCCGGTCGGTGCCCCTCGCTCAGCTCGTGGGGCACCGGATCTGGATGCCCGGCATCGTCCCCGGTACCGAGTGGGCCGCCTACTACGACGACCTCGTCGCCGAGTTCGGCCTCACCATTGAGGCGACCGGCCCCAACTTCGGCTCCGACGCACTGCTCGACACGATCGCCGACACCCCGGCCCTGGCCACCTTCATGAGCGAGCAGACCCGCCTCGTCTGGCCTGCCGGCCACGGCCTGCGCCGCATTCCGGTCACCGACCCGACCCCCGTCTACCCGCACTCGCTCCTCTGGCACCGCGACAACCCCCACCCCGCGCTGGCCGTCCTCCGCGCCCACCTCGCCGCCACAGCGGCCGGCCACGACGCCGCCTGGACCTGGACGCCGGACTGGGTGATCCCGCGCTGACCGCCGCCGCGTTCTCGATCGTCGTGGTCGGACCGGGGGACGGTGACGCGGGGGAAGACAGGCGCGGCCATCGGCACACTCCCGCCCTCTGCCTCCGTGTGCCTCATGCGCCTTGACGCCGACCACGGTTGTGAACCGCCGATTCGGCTCCGGAACCCCGGATGACCCCGGTGGACGCGCGTCTCTCCGTCCGCGACCAAGTGCCCGGCGGCGTCCCGTCGAGGGAGCCATATCCGCCGTGCTGCGACGAGTTTCGGCCTGCTGCAAAACTCGTACACCGCCCGCGAGTTCACACGCCCTCGACTGCACAGTACGGCGCTGTCCCCACCCGCGGAAACGACGACGAGTCGGGCGAAGCTCAGCCGTCGGCCGGACGAATTCGCCGGGAGGGGCACCCGGGACTCGGGCCCGATCGTGGGAGGAACGTGTGGTGGAGGACATCATGCCGACCCTGGCGATCGGCCGAGAGATGCAGCCGGGGCCGCTGAGCGGGTTCACACGCCGAGCTGTCCGCTCAGCTGATCACCAGGGTTCGGCCGAGGCTCGACACGACCACGCCGTCCTTCCCTCTCATTCCGGGATGCCCCCGCCTGCCGTTGCGGCCGTCTCTCCCGTCTCTCCCGTCTCTCCCTTCGGCCCCGTTCTGCCCGTGCCTGCCGTCTCTGCCTGGCGGGCCGGAGGGGCCACGCGGACCGGCGGGACCGGAGGGGCCGGGAGAACCCGAGGGGCCTGGATCGACAAGGTTTTCCTCGAGGTTGACGTTCTGTACTCCCATGTCGTCGAGCTGCATCTGATGCTCGATGAGCGCAGCCGACTGGGCGATGAGCGCGACGACCACCGCGCCGCCCAGAACAAGGGAGCGCCACGGCCTGCGCGACGTTGCGTTTACGCTGCTCACGGTATCCCTCACGTTGTACAACGACGAAACTGCGGATGACGAGGACTTGGAGGAGGGTGATGTCACCCAGGGCCCCGAGCTCCGCCAACGCACCCCAAGAAAGCCGCGGTTCCCCGAGCTGATCGCGCACGTTCCCAGGCCCCAGGTCGGTCCCCCGCGGGGAATTCCGTGTCGCGGCGCGATCAGCTGCTCTCCGGTGAACGGCCGCCGCCCCTGGGTGGCCAACTGATCAGCACGCTGCGGCCCTGGGGCTCAGCTTGGCGCCGGCGGGGCGACGGCGTTCTCCCCGTCCTTCCCGTCCTTTCCGTCCTTCCCCTGCCTCCCGTCAAAGCCGTTGGTGCCGTTCTGGCCGTCCTGGCCGTCCTGGCCGTCCTTCCCGTCCTTGCCCGCCGGGCCGACGGGGCCGGACGGACCAGGTGGGCCTGACGGACCGGCGGGCCCACGCTCGATGCGATGGTCCACGAGGTCGATGTGCTGTGCCTTGAGATCGTCGATCTGCAGGTCCTGGGAGATGATTTCGGCTGACTGCACGACGAGCGTGACGATCAGCGCTGCGCGGATCACAAGGTTGCGCCGCGATCTGCGCGGCGCGTCGATTACGCTGCTCACATTACCCCTCACCCTGGGTGACGGCGAAAGTGTAAAGGGTGAGGAATTGGAGAAGGTGGACATTCCTGTGGCATGTCTTGTCCAGAGGTGACCTCGAAATACCCAAATTTGGCTGTCACTTGGCGGACATGCCTAGATCATCCGATTGTCGGTCTGCACGTGTATGAGAGAAATCCTGGCAGCGGCGTCCACCGAAGTCGGTCTCCTCGCGGGGGCAGGACCGGCAGGGGTCGGCATCCACTCGGTTCCCCATTAGGCGTTGGACGCGAGCAACTCGGACCACGTCCAGTCGAGGGAGTGCTCGCGGGTGCCAGGTGCCAACTGAACTGCGGCCATTTCTCAGCAAGTTCAGCGTGTCGAATGTCCTCAACTCCTGGATGAAGGGCACCCTCTGTGCGGGCCGGCCAGGAGATGGCAGTGTTGGCCAGGTGCTGCTTGAGGGCGGGCCGGACGCGTTCGACGGGAGTGTCAGGCCTCGCCATCGAAGAGCTCGGAGGTCGAGGGCCGCCTTGAAGGTGAGCCTGCTCCTGATCCGGCCAACACGTATCGCTCCCGGGTGAGCCGCCGCGGGCCGGAACGCGCTGGAACAGCCGCAGCCTGGCCGTCGGCCAGCGCCTTGCCTCTCGAAGGGCGCAGGCAGCGCGCTCGGCAGGGCCGGCGAGCCGCCCCTGATGCCGGTTGTCCACCCGAGGAGCGTGGCCTCCCCGGAGTATTAGGCTGTGCTTTCGTGACCTCTTCCGACGTGCCGGTCGACGACCTCGACCGGCGGATCATCGCCGCCCTGCAGATCGACGGCCGGGCCTCGTGGCGACACATCGCCCGGGTGCTCGGTGAGCCGGAGCGCACCGTCGCCCGGCGTGGGCTGCGGCTGCTGGAGAACCGGCTGGTCACGGTTGCCGCGCTCGTCCCTTCCGGGGAGAGCGTCGTCACGCGGTTGCGCTGCCTGCCCGACGCGACCCGCAAGGTGGCGCTGGCCACCGCGCGGCGCAAGGACACGATCTTCACTTATGTCGTCACGGGTTCCTCGGACTGCGTCGCCGAGCTGCAGTGTCCTCCGGGACGGCTCGCCGAGCTGGTGCTGGACGACTTGCCCGCGCTGACCGGTCTGACGGCGCAGCAGGTCTATCCCGTGCTGCGGTACTTCCGCACCGTGCACGAGTGGTACCCGGGCATCCTCGACCCCCAGCAGGTGGCGGAACTGCGCCGTTTCCCGACGCCCGACGACTCGGCGAGCCTGCCGGGGGTGGAACTGGAACCGGAGGAACGCGCGATCGTCGCGGCCCTGGCCGAGGACGGCCGCCGTACGCACGAGGAGCTGGCCGCGTTGGCGGGTGTCTCGGAGGCCACGGCGCGACGCCGGGTGGAGGCTCTGTCGCAGGCGGGTGTGGTGAGCATCCGGGCCTCGGTCGAGCCTGCCCTGCTGGGCCTGCCGGTGGAGGCGCTGCTGTGGATCCGCACGCGTCCCGACGCGCTGGAGCGCGTCGGGACGCTGGTGGTGGAGTCCCCTCTGGTGCGCTACGCGGCAGTGGTCACCGGCGAGTACCAGTTGCTGGTGCACGTCGTGCAGCCGTCGAAGGAGGGGCTGCTCGACTATCTGGCCCATGCGCCATGGGTGCCGCACGTGGAGGCGATGGAGTCCCAGTTCGTCGTCGAGGCGCTCAAGCGGAGCGCGACGGCGACGCCGCGGCTGCGACAGCTGCTGTCAGAGCCCGCGTAGCTCGTCGGCGACGACCCCGGCCAGGCGCGCCGCCAGGCCCCGGCCGTCGGGGACGAGCCGATGAACGAGACCGCGGCGGTACAGCTCGGTCGCCAAGATGCCCTGTTCCACGGCGAGTCGGGGAGCCTGGCCGGTGTCCCGGTAAAGGATCGCCGAGGCACCCTCGGGGGGCAGGGGGGCCAGCCAGGCGTGCTCCGCGGCGACGGTCCGGTCCGCGACGAACAGCGCCAGGGCGGCGCCGCCGGTGCCCTGTCCGAGCAGCAGGCTGATGCGCGGTACCCGCAGGGCGCTCAGATCGGCCAGACAGCGCGCGATCTCCCCGGCGAGCGCGCCTTCCTCCGCCGACGGGCTCAGCTCGGCGCCGGCCGTGTCGACGACCGTCAGCAAGGGCAGCCGCCACTCGGCGGCCAGTTTGATGCCGCGGCGTACCGTCCGCAGGCCGGCCGGCCCGACGGGGCGCGGTGCGGAGCGGTCGTGCCCCACCACCACGCAGGACCGGTCCTGGAACCGGGCGATCCCGATGACGACGGCGTCGTCCCGTTCTCCCTCCCCGGTGCCACGGAGCTCGACGAAGTCCACGGCGGCGTCGAGCAGGTCCCGCACGCCCGGCCAGGTCGGTTGCCGGGTACGCAGCACGGAGTTCCAGGTGCTTCCCGTTGCGGTGGGCGCCATGTCGGTGTCGGCCGCTCCGGTCTCACCCGCCCTGGAGTCGTCCGTCCCGTTGGGGGCCTTGTGCAGTGGGTCCGCCGGCGAGGGGCGGTGCGGGGCGGGAGAGGTCCGGTCGGGAACCTGGGGCGCGAGCAACGCCACGGTGCGCGAGAGCCGGTCGCGGAGCCGGTCGGGCGTCAGTACGGCGTCGAGGATGCCGACGCGGTGGAGGTTCTCGGCGGTCTGGACGCCGGGCGGGAAGGGCTCATCGTGCAGGGCGTGGAAGACACGGGGGCCCAGGAAGCCGATGAGGGCGTCGGGTTCGGCGGTGGTGATCTGCCCCAGGGAGCCCCACGAGGCGAGAGCCCCGCCCGTGCAGGGGTGGCGCAGGTGGACGAGGTAGGGCAGGCCGGCCGCCCGGTGTTCGGTCAGGGCCGTCGCGATCGCGGTCATGCCGACGAAGGCCGCCGTCCCCTCCTGCATCCGGGTGCCGCCGGAGACCGGCGCGGCGAACAGGGGCAGTCGTTCCCGGGTGGCGCGGTGGATCGCCGCGACCAGGCGGCGCGTGGCGTCCTGACCCACGGAGCCCGCCAGGAAGCCGAACTCACCGACGGCGAGGGCGAGTCGCCGGCCGTCGATGCGTCCTTCCCCGGTCAGCACGGCCTCGTCCACTCCGCTGCGCAGCCGGGCCGCGGCCAGCTGTTCCGCGTAGCGCGCCGATCCGGCCGCCCCCGCGGGGGGCTGGTCCCAGCTGCGGTGGCTGCCCGGGTCGAGGAGCCGGTCGAGGAGGGCGAGCGCGGCGGGGCGTGTGTCGAGCTGCTGGTGCGTGGCGGTCATCGCACCGGCACCTCCTTTGTCTCCCCGGCTTCCACCGCGTCCAGCCATGCGCGGACCTCGGCGTTGTGCTGGCCGAGCATCGGTGGTGCCGTGTGGTGCTCGCGGTCGCCGGTCTCGAACCGCCAGGGGATACCGGGCAGTTGCACGGCTCCGAGCACCGGGTGCTCGACCTCGACGATCAGTCCCTGCTGCCGCGTCTGTTCCCAGTCGTAGACCTGGTCCAGCGTGCGGACCCGGCCCACGGGGACGCCCGCCGCGTCGAGGCGGCGCTGCCACTCCTCGGCCGTGCCGCCCGCGAAGACCTGCTCCAGCGCCTCGCGCAGCTCGTGCCGGTGGCGGACGCGGTCCGCGTTGGTGGCGTAGCGCGGGTCGTCCGGGTCCAGCCCGGTGACGGACGCGACGCAGCGCCACAACGGTTCGCTTCCGGCGGCGAGTTGGATGTCTCCGTCCGCGCAGCGGAACAGTCCGTAGGGGGCGATCGAGGGGTGCTGGTTGCCGGTGGCGCGGGGCACCTCCCCGGCCACGGTCCAGCGGGTGCCCTGGAAGCTGTGGATGCCGATGATCGACGAGAGCAGCGAGGTGCGGACCACGCGGCCGCGCCCGCTCACCCGCCGTTCGTACAGTGCCGCCAGCACGCCGGTCACGCCGAAGATGCCCGCGAGCAGGTCGGCGATCGGCGTGCCGAGCTTGGCGGGCGCGCCCGGCTCTCCGGTCAGGCTCATCAGCCCTGCCTCGCCCTGGGCGATCTGGTCGTATCCGGCCCTGCCTCCCTCGGGTCCGTCGTGTCCGAAGCCGCTGATGGAGAGGATCACCAGGCCCGGGTTGAGTTCCCGCAGGCGTTCGACGGGGAAGCCGAGGCGGTCGAGTACGCCGGGGCGGAAGTTCTCGATCAGTACGTCGGCCCGCCGCACCAGTCGTGTCACCAGCTCACGGCCGTCCTCGGACTTGAGGTCGGCCGTCACCGACTCCTTGTTCCGGTTGCAGGACAGGAAGTACGTGGACTCGCGCGCACCCTCGGGGCCGGTGAAGGGCGGGCCCCAGCCGCGGGTGTCGTCACCGCGGCCCGGGGCCTCGATCTTGATGACCCGTGCGCCGAGGTCGCCGAGCATCATCCCGGCGTGCGGGCCGGCCAGGGCGCGGGACAGGTCGAGTACGACGCATCCGGAGAGGGGGCCGCCGGAGGCGGAGCTGTTGGGGGAAGTCATGTGCAGTCCTCAGCATCAGAGGCGGAATCAGTCATGAGACAAGCACAGCGTGACTGTTTTCGTCTAGAGCTCGAAACTCTTGACTTGATTCGTCGTAACGGCTCAGGATGTGGCCCACCGAAAACCCGCGTGACGAGGACCACATGAACGAGGACATCTGCTATCTCGACGCCACGGATCTGAGCGAGCTGATCCATCGGCGCGAACTTTCCGCCCGGGAGGTCGTCCAGGCACATCTCGAACGCATCGCGCGGGTCAACCCGCACCTCAACGCGATCGTCACGGTGGACCCGGAAGGCGCACTCGCCGCGGCGGCCGCGGCCGACGACCGACTCGCCGCCGGCGAGCCGACCGGTCCGCTGCACGGCCTGCCGATCGCCTTCAAGGACACCCACCTGACCGCGGGCATGCGCACCACGCACGGCTCCCCGCTCTTCGCCGACCATGTGCCGGACGAGGACGAACTGCTGGTCAGCCGGATTCAGCAGGCGGGCGCCATCCGTATCGGGAAGACCAACGTGCCCGAGTTCGCCGCCGGCTCGCACACCTTCAACCCCGTCTTCGGCGCCACCCGCAACCCCTACGACCGCTCCCGTTCGGCCGGTGGCAGCAGCGGCGGCGCGGCGGCCGCCCTCGCCGCCGGGCTGCAGCCGCTCGCCGACGGCAGCGACATGGGCGGCTCGCTGCGCAACCCGGCATCCTTCTGCAACGTCGTCGGACTGCGCCCGACCCCCGGCCGGGTGCCCACCTACCCGGCACGCAACCTGTGGGACACTCTGGGCGTCCCCGGCCCGATGGCGCGCACGGTACGAGATGTCGCGTTGCTGCTCTCCGTGATGGCCGGCCCCGACCGCCGCTGCCCGACCAGCCTGGACACCCCCGGTACGGCCTTCCGCGGCATGCCCGCCCCGGACGGGCTGCGCGGTCTGCGCGTCGCCTGGACGCCCGATCTGGGCGGCCTGGTGCCGGTCGAGCCCGACGTACTGGCCGTGCTCGAGCCGCAGCTGAAGGTCTTCCGGGACCTCGGCGCGACTGTCGTCGAGGACTGCCCACCCCTGGACGGTGCCGAGGAGGTGTTCCGTACGTTGCGCGCACACGAGTTCGATCTGGGCCTCGGTGAACTGCTGGACAGCCACCCCGGGCAGCTCAAGCCCGCGGTGGCCTGGAACATCCGGCAGGGCCGCGGGCTGAGCCAGGCCGACCTCGCCGCCGCCGCGGAATCACGCTCCCGGCTGCACGTCGCGGCAGCCGAGTTCTTCGACCGCTACGACCTGCTGCTGGCCCCGGTCAGCCAGGTGGCGCCGTTCCCCGTCGAGTGGGAGTACCCGCATACCGTCGCCGGACAGCCGCAGCACAGCTACCTGGACTGGATGCGCTCCGCCTACTTCCTCTCCGTCCTCGGCGTTCCCGCGCTGTCCGTCCCCGCCGGATTCACCCCCGGCGGACTCCCCGTCGGCCTGCAGCTCGCCGCCCGCCCCCGGGCCGAGGCGGCGCTGCTGCGGGCGGGCGCCGCATACGAGGCGGCCACCGGACACGGCCGGACCCGGCCCGCCCTCCCCTTCGTCCCCAGCGAGCGTCCGATCGGAGCGAGCAGATGACCCCACCCCTGCGATACGCGGTGGCCGCCGTCCCGGCCGTCGCCTTCTTCGCCACTCCCTTCCTGCCCTTCGTCAACACCACACGGCTCTGGTTCGGTATGCCGGCCGCCCTGGTCTGGGGAGTCCTCTGGACCGTCGGCACCACTGCCGTGCTCGGCCTGATCGAGCACTTCGGCACGCACCAGGAAGAGCAGGAGGCGGCATGAACAGCACGATGGTGATCGCTCTCGGCGGGATGCTCGGTCTCGCCCTCCTCGGCGCGAGCGGCCGACGTTCCCGGGCCCGCGCCCATGACCTGGGCGACTGGACCGTGGGCGGCCGCAGCTTCTCCACGCTCACCTCCTGGTTCCTCCAGGCGGGCGAGTTCTTCACCACCTTCAGCTTCCTGGGCCTGGCCGGGCTCGCCTTCAGCGGCGGCGTCGCCGCCGTCTACGCCCTCGGCTACCTCGCCCTGGGACTGATCCCGATGTACTTCCTCGCCCCCCGCTTCTGGAAGCTCGGCCGCGACCACGGCTATGTCACCCAGGCCGACTTCTTCGCCGAGCGCTTCCGCAGCCCGCTGCTCGGCAAGGTCGTCGCCGTCGTCGGCGCGGTCTTCCTGCTGCCCTACCTGCAACTGCAGATCACCGGTCTCGGCGTGATCGTCCAACTGGCCACCGGGAGCCGGTCCGGCGCCCAGCTCAGCATGGTCCTGGCCACCGCCCTGACCGCGGCCTTCGTGCTCCTGGCGGGCATCCGGGGTATCGCCCGCGCCGCCTACGCCAAGGACGTCCTGATGGTCGTCGCCCTCGTCCTGCTGCTGGTCGCCGTCCCGCTCGGCATCAACGGCGGCTTCGGCGGACTGTTCTCAGGCATCCAGCACAGCCACCCCCAGCTTCTGACACTCCATCAGAAGGGTCTCGACAGCACCTGGTTCGTCTGCGCCATGCTGATCAGCAGCATAGGCACCGGCTTCAACACCATGCCGCACCTGTGGCCCGCCCTGCTCTCCGCACGCAGCGGGCGCGCCCTGCAGAAGAACTACGTCTGGCTCCCGCTCTACCAGATCGCGCTCGCCATCCCCATCGTCATCGGCTTCGCCGGCGCTCTCGGGCTGCCCAGCACCACCGCACCCAACCAGGCCCTGCTCACCATGGCCGGACAGTCCCTGCCGGGCTGGCTGGTCGGCGTCGTCGCGGTCGCGGCGGCCGGCGCGGCGATGGTGCCCTCGGCGGCCATCGTCATGGGCATCTCCTCACTGGTCTCGCACAATCTGCTGCCGAAGCGCCTGGGTGCCCGGGGCCGGCTGCGCGCCAACCACCTCATCGTGGTCGCCGCCGCGGGCCTGGCCCTACTCCTCGGCCTGACGCGGCCCGACCTCCTCGCGAACCTGCTGCTGCTCACCTTCGGCGGCCTCGCCCAGCTCGCTCCCGCGACCGTCGCCGGACTGCGCGACCGGGTCCGGCTGGGCGCCCTGCCTGCACTCCTCGGCATCGTCACCGGCGTCGCCGTACTGAGCTGGCTCACCTTCGGCGGCGTCGACCTCGGCAGCGTGGACGCGGGCCTCGTCGCCCTGGTCCCCAACATCGCCGTCACCTGGGGCGCTCACCTGCTGCTGCGCGAGCGGGCCCCCCTACCGGAGCGGGAGCCCGTGGTCGAACTGACCGGCTCCCAGCTGTAGGCATCACGGCCGGGGCAGGGCTCCACAGGGCACCGCGCGGCGCCCCGTGAAGCCCTGCCCCGGCCCACTGCCGAGTGCGCTCAGGCCATCTCCGGCATGGACACACTCAGTGCGCACCGGACCGTTGCCCGGACCGACGAGGTCGCTGCGGTGTGGGCGATCCTTAAGGCCGAACTTGCCGCGTACCGGTGGCCTGCACGTCGACGACCTTTCAGTGGCCGATGCCATGGCGGGCGAGTGCGCTCAGAAGGGAAAGGTTCGCTTCGTGTCGCGGGCGGTGACCCATTGCAGCTCGGTGAAGTCCTCGACCGCGAACCCGACGCCGAAGCGGCCCCAACCGCTGTTCTTGGTTCCGCCGAAAGGCATGTGGGGCTCGTCGTTCACGGGCTGGTCGTTGACATGGATGATGCCGGCGGAGATCCTGCGGGCGACCTCAAGGCCCTGGACGGAATCAGCCGCAAGGACGGCCGCGGTGAGTCCGAAGCCGGAAGCGTTGGCGCGCTCGACGGCCTCGTCGCGATCATTGACCACGGTGAGGACCACGACGGGACCGAAGGTCTCGTCGAAGGCCAGCTCGATGTCGTCGGGTACGTCGGTCAGCACGGTCGCCGGATAGCACGGCGGCTGGGCCGTTCCCCCGGCAAGAACGCGGGCACCTGCTGCCACAGCTTCATCGACCCTGCGGCTGATCGTCGACAGGGCCCACTGGTTGATCACCGGCCCGATCACTGTCCGTGGATCCAGAGGATCACCGTGAGGCAGGCTCGTGACCTTGGCGGCGAAGCGCTCGGAGAAGTCGTCGGCGATCGAGCGCTCGACAAAGATCCGTCGCGCACACATGCAGACCTGGCCCTGGTGCACGAAGGCGCCGAACGCGGCGGCATCGGCCGCATAGTCGAGGTCCACCCCATCGAGAACGATCAGGGGATTCTGTCCTCCGAGCTGAAGAAGGACGCGCTTGAGGTGCCTGCCCGCCGCCTCCGCCAGCCGCCTGCCCGTCGCGGTCGAGCCCGTGAAGTTCAGCCTTCGCACCAGCGGGTTCGCGATCAGCTCGTCGCCGACCAGTGCGGCCTCCCCGGGGCCGTGCGTCACGACGTTGAGCACGCCCGGCGGCAACCCGGCCTCTTCGAAGATCTCCGCCCAAAGGGCACCGCACGCGGGCGCCTCCTCCGACGGCTTGAGCACGACCGTGTTGCCGAGTGCCAGGGGCCCGGCGATCGCGCGGCCGGTCAACGTCAGAGCCGCGTTCCACGGGGCGATGGCACCGACGACGCCTACGGGACGACGAATCGCCATCGCATGGGTGCCTGGCTGATCCGAGGGCAGGACCTGTCCGACAGCGGCGTACGGCAGAGCAGCCGACTGCCGCAGCAGCGACAGCGTGAAGTCGAGCTGGATGTCACCGAAGTAGCGACTGCATCCGGTCTCCCGCGCGAGCAGTGCCATGATGTCGGGCCGCCGGCGTTCCACGATGTCCGCCGCCTTGAGGAACACTGACTGACGCTCGTGGGGCAGCGACTGCGACCAGGCACCGAACGCCTGATGGGCCGACTCGATCGCAGCTCGTGTGTCGTCCTGGTCGCCGGCGGCGACGACGGCCACCACCTCGTCGGACCAGGGATTTCGACTTTCGTACGTGCGCCCGTTGCGCGAGTCGACCCACTCGCCGGCAATGTGTTGGCGAACAAGGGGGGCCGCCGCGGTCTTCACTGATGCTCCTTCACCCGAGGTCTTGTCGCGCAGGTCGTGGCTGCAAGGTTAGAAGGCCTCCTGTAAATGGCCACCTTACGTTCCACCAGTCGGAACCGCCTCCCGGGAAGCGGGACTTCCTTCATGCCGGGTAGCCCATGCGACGCGAGATCTCCTGAGCGGTGTGGCGAAGCGGCGCTTCCAAGCGCGCCACGACGGCCTCGGTCGTGGCATTCCACGCGCTCAGATGGACGGCGATGCCGAGTGCCGCGCAGACCTCGCCGCGGTGATCCCGTACCGGAACGGCGAGCGATCGCAGCCCGGAGGCGAGCTCCTCGTCGTTGACGGCGAGGCCGCTGCGCGCGATCTCCGCCAGAACCGAGAGCAGTTGCTCGCGAGCGGTGATGGTTTTCGGCCCGCGGCGCGCGAGGTCGATCCGATCCAGGATCGTGCGCACGGACGCCGGGTCCCGATAGGCCAGCAGCACCTTGCCCATCGACGTGCAGTATGCGGGCAGCCGAGTCCCGATCTGGATGTTGAGCTCGATCCGGAAGCCGGCACGACTCGGGCGACGGCGCTCGACGAAGACGATGTCCGCGCCGTCGAGGATCACCAGGCTGACCGTGTGGTTGGTCTCGTCGGCCAGAGCCTGAACGCTCCGGGCGGCCACGCGCGCGACCTCCAACACCCCCACGGCCGCGATGCCGAGGTTCATCGCCGCAGGACCCAGGAGGTACTTGCGGCCGCCGTCCTCCTGCTCGAGGTAGCGCAGGGCAACGAGGCTTGAGACGTAACGGTGGCACGTGCTCTTGCTCAACCCCGTCGCCTTGGCCAGCTCGACGAGCCCAAGAGGCCGGCGACCATCGGCGAGCGCGGTCAGGATCGAGAGGCCTCGTTCGAGGGCCTGCGCGCCTGCGTTCGGCGCGTCCGTCGGTGGCGAGTCCGGCGGTGGCGGGACTGGAGTCATGTGTGAAGCGTAGTTGGAACTCGGTTTCTGTAAGCGGAACTTCGCGTTGACGGGTGCCGTGACTCACATCACGATGCGCGTCAAAGAGATGCCCGTCATACCCGTGGCGACATCAAGTTCCGCAGCCAGGAGGAGTCGTCGTGACCAACTTCCCGACCGGCGGCGTCAGTAGACGCAGTCTGCTCAAGGGCGCCGGATACGGCGCCGCGGCTCTTGGCGCCATGCCGCTGCTCAGCGCATGCGGAGGGTTGAAGGGCTCCAGCTCGTCGTCCTCGGACGTGCTGCGCATCGGCTACGTGAGCCCGCAGACCGGAGCTCTCGCCGGCTTCGCGTCGGCCGACAACTTCATCGTCTCCCAGATCCAGGCGGCGGTGGAGAAGGGGTTGACGATCGGCGGCAAGAAGCGGCGGTTCGAGATCGTCGTCAAGGACACCCAGTCGAACTCCAACCGCGCCACCGAGGTCACCCGGCAGCTGATCAACGACGGCGTCGACCTGATCGTCGGCTCCTCGACGCCCGACACGACCAACCCCGTCGCCGACCAGTGCGAGGCCAACGGCGTTCCGAACGTCACGACCATCGCGCCGTGGGAGGCATGGTTCAACGGCCGCGGTGGCAAGTCGGGCGAGGGCTTCAAGTACACGACGCTCTTCTTCTTCGGCATGCAGCAGTTCGCGGACTGCTTCTTGCCGATGTGGGACAGGATCGGTGTCTCCGGCAAGGAGGTCGCGGCTCTGTGGCCGAACGACACCGACGCCAATGCCTTCCGTAAAGGCCTGAGCCCGATGATGACGAAGAAGGGCTGGACCCCCGTCGACGGCGGCGCTTACGAGGACGGCGCAACCGACTTCACCGCGCAGATCACCAAGTTCAAGAAGTCCGGTGCCGAACTCCTCACGTGTACCCCGATCCCGCCGGACTTCCAGACCTTCTGGAAGCAGGCACAGCAGCAGGGCTTCCACCCGAAGCTGGCCACGGTGGCCAAGGTCATGCTCTTCCCCACCGAGGCCGAGGCGCTGGGCCGCTTGAGCAAGAACATCGCCACCGACATCTGGTGGAGCCCCTTCCACCCGTACAAGTCGGCCCTGGACGGCACCACCGCCAGGCAACTTGCGGACAGCTACGCCGCCAAGACCGGCAAGCAGTGGACCCAGGCCCTCGGCTCGATCTACTCCCTGTTCGAGGTCGCCATCCAGGCGTTCAAGAACGCCGACGACCCGAAGGACAAGGACGAGGTCGCGAAGAACCTCCGCCAGATGAAGATCAGCTGCATGAGCGGTGACCTCGACTTCACCGCCGGCCCCGAGCCCGGCGTCGCCCTCCAGCACCCCGTCGGCGGCCAGTGGCGGCCCGGCAAGCAGTTTCCCTGGGACATCGTCATCGTCGACAACACCCCCAACCCGGCGGTTCCGCTCGGGGGCGACCTGAAGCCGACCAGCGCATGAGCCCACAGGACGAGTTGCTCTCCTTGCGAGGGATCAGCAAGAAGTTCGGCCGAGTCGTCGTCGCCACGGACCTCGACCTGAGCGTCCGTGGCGGCGAGGCCCTCGGCATCGTCGGCCCGAACGGAGCCGGCAAGTCATCGCTGTTCTCCATGATCTCGGGCGACTTGCATCCCGACCACGGATCGGTGTGGTTCGACGGCAAGGACGTGACCGGCCAGTCGGCGTTCCGACGCACTCGCACCGGCATCGGACGCACTTACCAGATCCCTCGCCCGTTCGAGCACCTCACGGTCTTCGAGAACGTCCTGGTCTGTGCGCACCAGGGTGGGGGACGGCGCGGACGGGACGCCTACGACCGTGCGGCATCGGTGCTCGAGCTCACGGGTCTGGCTGCCGAGGCGAACACACCGGCCGGCCGGCTCGGCCTGCTTCAGCGCAAGCGCCTGGAGCTGGCCCGCGCCCTGGGAACCAATCCTGAGCTGCTGCTGCTCGACGAGGTCGCCGGCGGACTGACCGATCCTGAGGTCGCGGAGCTCGTCGACGTGGTGCGTCGGATCCGGGCCGAGGGGCTCGCCGTCGTGTGGATCGAGCACGTCGTGCACGCCCTGGTGAAGACGGTGGACCGCATGATCTGCCTTGCCGGCGGACGTGTGGTCGCCGATGGCACCCCCCTTGACGTCCTTGCGCACCCAGACGTTCGGGAGCTGTATCTCGGCGGCGGTCTCGAGAGCACCGATGCCACCGCCGACGAGGAGAAAACCTCACCATGACCCTGCTCAACGTCCACGGCCTCGACGTCCACCACGGACAGCTCCAGGCGATCCGTTCGCTGGACCTCACCCTCGACGAAGGGGAGGTACTCGCCGTCATCGGCGCGAACGGCGCCGGCAAGTCCACCTTCCTTCGTGCTCTCGCGGGCAGTAACACGCCGACCGCCGGCAGCATCGTCTTCGACGGGGCCGACGTCACTCGTCTGCCCGCCCATCGCCGTGTGGCGGCCGGGATCGCGCTGGTGCCTGAGGGACGGAGGCTCTTCCGCTCACTCACGGTGGAGGAGAACCTGCGCACCGGCAGCTACCGAGGCCGCTCCGGGCCTTGGACTCTTCAGCGCATCTACGAGTTGTTCCCGTGGATGGCTGACCGCCGCCGGCAGAACTCGGCCCAGCTGTCGGGCGGGGAACAGCAGTCGGTCGCGATCGGCCGGGCGCTGATGTCCAACCCGAAGCTGATCCTGATCGACGAACTCTCACTCGGACTGGCGCCCGTCGTCGTCCGGCGCATCTACGACGTCCTGCCCACCATCGTCGAGAACGGCACCTCCGCACTGATCGTCGAGCAGGACGTCTCCCAGGCGCTGCGCGTGGCCGGCACGGTGCACTGCCTCCTCGAAGGCAGGTCTGTTCTCAGCGGATCCCCCGACGAGCTCACCCAGAGCGCCATCGAGCAGGCCTACTTCGGCCTCACGACCTCCACCGCCTCCGGCCCGGCCGACGACTGAAAGGAACTGAAGTGGACTGGTTCAACGCAGTCGTTCAAGGTGTGCTGCTCGGCGGCCTCTACGCACTGTTCGCGACCGGCCTGTCCGTGATGTTCGGGGTGATGCGGGTCGTCAACCTCGCACACGGGGACCTCGCTGTCGTCGCCTCGTTCATGGCGCTCGCCATGGTCAACGGCACCGGCCTTCCGCTGTGGGTCGCCATCGTCGTGACGGCGCCGCTGTTCGCTGTGCTCGGCTATATGACGCAGCGTGTGCTGCTGCGACGCAGTCTTCGGGCCGGGCCGCTGTCGACACTGGTGGTCACGTTCGGGTTGTCGATCATTCTGCAGAACGTTCTCCTCGAGATCTTCTCGGCCGACACCCGCACGCTCGGCGGTGGCGCCTTCGCCACGGGATCGTTCCGCATCACACGAGACGTCTCGATCCCGTACCTCTCCCTCGTCACCTTCGTGCTGGCGATGATCGTGATCATCGCGATCCAGCTGTTCCTGTCCCGGACCGGTCTCGGGCGCATGCTCCGTGCGAGCTCGGACGATCCCGACACGGCAACTCTCGTCGGCGCCGACAGCCGCCATGTGTACGGCATCGCGACCGCCATCGCGTTCGGGACGGTTGCGCTCGCCGGTGTGATGATGGCGATGCGCTCGTCCTTCGACCCCTCCACAGGACCTTCGCGACTGTTGTTCGCCTTCGAGGCGGTGGTGATCGGCGGCCTCGGCTCCCTGTGGGGCACGTTGCTCGGCGGCATGGTGCTGGGCCTGACCCAGTCGCTGGGCGCACAGATCGACCCCGCGCTCACCATCCTCAGCGGACACATCATCTTCCTCGCGGTGCTGGCCCTCCGCCCGCAGGGCCTTCTTCCGGGACGGACCGCATGAGCATCACCGACGCCTTCCTCACGCATGCCACCCCACGCGCATCCGTACGCCGGTCCAGCCGCTCCGCCCGGTTCGGTTCCGGTCTGATGGGCGTAGCGGTGCTTGTGCTCGCCGTCCTGCCGTTCGCGGTGATGGGCAGCGTCACCGACTCCCTCGTCAACCTGTTCATCCTCATCGCGCTCGCGAGCATGTGGAACCTTCTCGCCGGCTTCGCCGGGCTGGTCTCGGTCGGTCAACAGGCCTACTTCGGCCTCGGCGCGTACGCCGTTCTGATGTTCGCCGAGCACGGAGTCCAGGCCTACCTCGCCATTTTGTTGGCGGCGCTGGTCGCGGCGCTCTTCGCGATCCCGACCTCCTGGCTGGCGTTCCGGCTTCGTGGCGACTACTTCGCGATCGGCACCTGGGTGATCGCCGAGGTGTTCAGGCTGGTGACGACGCGGATCGGTGCGCTCGGCGGGGCGAGCGGCAAGTCGCTCTCCACTCTGTCCGACATCGACCCGGTCGTACGTGGGGCCATCACCTACTGGGTGGCTCTCGGTTTGGCGGTGGTGGCCACCGTCACCTGCTATCTCCTCCTTCGGAGCCGCCTCGGGCTCTCGCTCATGGCCGTGCGCGACGAGGAGACCGCCGCCAACGCCGTCGGCATCAACGTCCCGCGGGCCAAGCGCTGGGTCTATCTGATCTCGGCCGCCGGTTGTGGTGCCGCGGGCGGCGTCCTGCTCGTGGCATCGCTCAGCGTGAACCCCGATGCCGTCTACAACGTGCAGTGGTCCGCCTACATGATCTTCATCGTCGTCATCGGCGGCATCGGCTACATCGAGGGCCCGATCATCGGGGCGATCATCTTCTTCGCACTCCAGCAGTTCCTGTCGGGCTACGGAAGCTGGTACCTCATCATCCTCGGCGCGTGCGGCACGCTCGTGGCCATCTGGGCACCACGTGGTCTGTGGGGCCTGATCACGCAGCGGGCGCGGATCAGCTTCTTCCCGCTGGGATACCACCTCGACCGCCGCCCCGGCGCCGGTGCACCTCAGAACGTCGGCGGCCGTCGTGACTGAGCTGGAGCGGCTCGGTCTCGTCGCAGCGGCGGTGGCTGTCCAAGAGCGTGAGATCTCCCCGGCCCGAACACACCGTCGCAGCCGTCGCCGCGATCATCCACAACGAGACATCGAGAAGGACCTCTTGACATGAAGGTGACCGCCGCCGTCGTCGAGGAACTCGACGCCCCATTCACTCTCGCCGAGCTCGAGCTGGACGAACCCGGGCCGGGCGAAGCGCTGGTCCGGATCGTTGCGACCGGCATATGCCACACCGACGAGATCACCAGACACGGCGACCTGCCGATGCCCTTCCCCGGCGTCCTGGGCCACGAGGGCGCCGGCGTCGTCGAGGCCGTCGGACCGGACGTCACTCACGTGGCCGTCGGCGATCACGTCGTCATCGGCTGGCCGTCCTGCGGTACGTGCACCAACTGCCGGAGTGGGCAGCCCCGTTACTGCGCGCGTCTCGGTGAGGCGCTCTGCGGTGGAGGCCGACTGCTCGGACCCCGTGCGGGCCAGAGCGCCCTGCGTCGCGCGAACGGAGACGGGGTGGTGCACAGCCACTTCTTCGGCCAGTCGTCGTTCGCCACGCACGCACTCACCTGGGCCGAGGCACTGGTGGTGGTTCCCGACACGGCTCCGCTGGAGGCGCTTGGTCCCTTGGCCTGCGGCATCGCGACCGGCGCGGGAGCCGTCTTCAACACACTGCAGCCTCGTCCCGGGAGTTCGCTCGTCGTGTACGGCGTGGGAGCGGTCGGACTCGCCGCCGTGATGGCGGCACGCTTGAGTCCGGCGACCCGCATCATCGCGGTCGATCGGCATGCCAACCGACTCGAGCTCGCACGCCGCTTCGGCGCTACCGACGTCATCGACGCGACGCACACCGATCCGGTCAAGGCCGTGCACACCATCTGCGGCGGGCCGGCCGACTACTCGATCGAGTGCACGGGTGTCATCTCGGTCGTCCGTCAGGCCGCCGACAGCGTCGGGATGCTCGGGACCTGTGTGCTCATCGGCGGTGCACCCGCCGGTGCCGAGCTGAGCCTCGACCATCTCACCACGCTCTGGGGCAAGCGGATCGTGGGCGTGCTGGGCGGCGGAGGTCGTAGCGAGGAGCTCATCGGCACGCTGGTCGAGCTGAACGCCCAAGGCCGATTCCCATTCGATGAACTGGTGGAGTTCTACGACCTCGCCGACATCGAACGAGGTATGAACGACGCCCTCGCCGGCCGCGTGCTGAAGCCGGTCCTGCGCATGCCGTCGCACCTCTGACCGACCCGCGCCGCATCGAACTCGAGCCACCTACCAAAGGAATCGTCATGACACTCCTGGACTCTGTCGACTGGCAGGGCAAGATCTTCAAGAACGGCGTCTGGGTGACAGGCCGCGGTGGCGACTACCCCGTCGTCGAACCGGCAACCGGCAAGGAGCTGGCTCGCATGGGAGCGGCCAGCCCGGAGGATGTGGCCGAGGCGGCCGCCTCGGCGGACTCGGCGCAGCAGGCCTGGGCAGCCCTTCCGTACACCGAACGCGCGGCAGTGCTCCGCAGGGCCGGTGATCTGTGGAAGCAGCACGCGGAGGAAGTCGCCGAGTGGAACATCCGTGAGGTCGGCGCCGTCCCGGGCATGGCCCGGTTCGCACTCCACACCGCTGCCGAGGAGTGCTACGAAGCCGCCTCGCTCCCCGGCCGCCCGCTGGGCGAGCTGCTGCCGAGTGAGGAGCCGCGCCTGTCCATGGCACGCCGCGTCCCCGCCGGCGTCGTGACGGTGATCGCGCCATTCAACGTGCCGATCATCCTGGCGATCCGCTCCGTCGCTCCTGCCCTGGCTCTCGGCAACTCGGTCCTGCTCAAGCCGGACCCCCGCACCGCGGTCACCGGTGGCACGCTGATGGCTCGTATCTTCGAGGAGGCAGGTCTGCCGGCCGGAGTGCTGCAGATGCTTCCGGGCGGTCCGGACGTCGGCGAGGCGTTGGTCGTCGACCCGCATGTCCGTGTGATCTCGTTCACCGGCTCCACGGGCGTCGGCCGACGCATCGGCGAGCTCGCCGGCCGGCACCTGAAGCGCGCTCACCTCGAGCTCGGCGGCAACTCCGCACTGCTCGTCCTCGATGACGCCGACGTGGAAGACGCGGTCAACCTGGCCGCGTGGGGCTCCTTCTTCAACCAGGGTCAGATCTGCATGACCACCGGAAGGCACCTCGTGTCGAGTGCGGTCTACGACGACTTCGTCGCCGCGTTCGCTGCGAAAGCGCAGAGCCTGTCGGTCGGGAACCCGGCCGGTGGCGACGTCGCTCTCGGACCGATCATCGACGCAAAGCAGCGTGACAAGATCCACCACCTGGTCACCGAGAGCGCCTCCCAGGGGGCAAAGGTCGCGGCGGGAGGCACCTACGAGGAGCTCTTCTACCGTCCGACGGTCCTGGCGGACATGTCACTCACGGCACCGGCTTTCGCCGAAGAGGTCTTCGGCCCGGTGGCACCGGTCACCCGCGTCGAGTCCGTGGAGGACGCGGTCCGGATTGCCGCGGACAGCGAGTACGGGCTCTCGCTCGGCATCGTGACCAAGGATGTCATGCACGGCCTGGCCGTGGCCGAGAAGATCCCCACCGGGATCGTGCACATCAACGACCAGACGGTGAACGACGAAGCGGTGGCACCGTTCGGAGGGGTGAAGGCATCGGGCACGGGGTCCCGCTTCGGCGGGGCCGCCGCGAACATCGAGGCCTTCACCGAGACCCGCTGGATCACCATGCGTGGTACCGCCGCGCGCCACCCCTTCTGATCGACATGCCTTGGTCCGGCAAGGGCGCCTCGTCCGGGGGCCCCGGCCGGACCGAGTGCCGTCGGCTCCGGCGGACGCCGCCAGAGTGATGCGCCAGAAATCCTGAGGATTGCTTCCTTCCGAGGACGAGCGTGTCGAACCGGTGTGCCGGGCGGGGCTGCGCAACCGCATCCGCACCACCGCCGGCAAGCTCGGCCTGTCCCACCTGGCGGAGCCCATTTCAAGCCGAGCCGAGAACGGCAGTCCGCGCATCGGCGTCACTGGCCGCCGCCGCGATGGGCACCTGAAGCCGGCGGGCCATTTCCAGGTGGTCACCGGTCCAGACGATGCGGACGCCGGTCGCCGTCGCCAGACCGTCCGCATTGTGCAGGTCACGGCGGACTGCCTCGACCAGCCGGGAGGTGTTCTCCGGGTCGGACTCCAGCGGTTGGGGCACCGGCCTGCTGCTCTCCAGTGCGTCGGCCAGACTCCGGTACCACCGCAGGATCCGTTCCGCCATGGTGATCAGTTCCTTCTGCGCGGCGGCGCGCTCTTCGAGCAGCACCCTGTCCGGGGAGCGTCGCCACAGCTCCAGGACCGCGTCGGCGGCAAGGCGAAGCCCGACCACACCAGTGGCCAGGGTCGTCATCTCGTCCAGAGGAACAGCCTTGGGCCCACGCTCGGCCAAGTACGTCCGGAAGGCGTCGTCCAGCCGCCGTGCCGCGGCCGCCGCCTGGCGGCGTTCCTGCGGAACCTGGATGGCCGCGGGCCCGAGAACGGAGCAGGACACCGCGTAGTCCACCGCAGCGAGCAGATAACGCGCACTGTCGGTGTACGCCTCCGCCAGCGCCTTGCTGAACGCGGCGGAGGCGCCGCGTGGCCAGAAGAAGAGGCCGACGACCAGGCTCACGGCACAGCCGAGCGCGATGTCCTCGATGCGGAACAGGATGACCGACAAGCCGGCAGGCTGGGCGATGTTGAACAAGATCACCAGCGTGAGCGTGAAGGCCGCCTGCCCGGCAGCGAACGAGATCGCGGCCGGGACGACACCTGAGATCATCACGGCGATCGGCAGCAGGATCCACAACAGGGTCGTCTCATGCCCGATGAACTGGAGGACACCGGCGCCCAGGACCGAGCCGACCAGGGTGCCGCCGAGGGCCCGGAAGGCGTTCTGCCCCGTGTTGAGTGCGTTGGAGCGCAGCACCGACAGGGTGCCGAGGATGACCCAGAAGGCGTGCTGGACGCCGGTCACGTCGGCCAGCACGACCGCGATGCCCAGGCCGACAGCGCCGCGGATGCTGTTGTGCAGCCAGACCGAGTGCGGTTCCATATGCGCCACCGCGCGCTCCGTGGCGCTGGTCAGCGGGCCGATCGGCGCCCCAGGCACGCGGCCGAGCAGGCGGTCCGGCCAGCTGCGCTGGTGGGCGGCCCGCGCGGTGTCGACGTTCTGGGCGATCTGCAGGACGACGAAGGCCACCTCCTGGGCCCGGAAGGACACGTCCAGACTGTCGACGAAGGTGTCGTGGTCAAGCCCGTCGCCTTCGCCGGCCGACGGCGACGGCAGGCGGCCGACCGCTCCGTCCTCCAGCACGGTCAAAGCCTTCCGAAGCTCCGCCGCCCCGGCCAGCAGCCGGTCCGACGGGCCGCCCAGATCATCGAGCAACTCGGCCGACAGATCCAGCACCGTCGCAGCGGCCCTGCGCACCTGCGACGACTCCACGGTGCCCAACGGGCCGTCCTCCACCGTGGGAGCGGCCTCCGCCAGGATCGCGGTCAGCCAGGTCAGCTCATCGACCAGGCGGACCAGAGCCCGGGACTCGGTCGACAGGCCCGTGGGCCGGTAGGGGGTGGAGGTGAAGGCAAGCCGCAGCTTCTGCGTACTCGACTCGGTCTCCTCCGCACAGCTACGGCACTCCCAGAACGTGGGGGCGGCGGATCGCCCCGCGAAATAGTCCGCGTCGGCACGCAACTGAGCCGCCGCCGCGCGGCAGACCCGCGCCGCCGGCGCACTGAGCGGATCGCCCTGCGGTCTCGGCCACAACAACCAGACCGCGAGCATGGACGCCCCGGCCGCCAGCACCACACCGAGCAGGCGCTCGGGCAGTTGCGACAGCGGCGCGGGCGCCGACACCGGCAGGATGAACGCAAGCAACAGCGGTGTCGTGGCGCCGGCCAGGACCGAGCTGACCACGCCCGAGAAGAGCACGGTGAAGCCCACCAGGACCGTGGCCACCATCGCGGTCCAGATCGACCGCGTCGCGAGGGTGCCCAGCGAGACCAGCACCAGCCACGCAACGGCGAGAGCCGCATGGGCCCGCAGCCGCTGGGCCATGGGACCGGTGAACTCGACGAGCAGAAGCATGGCGAACGCGCCGAACGCGGCAAAGGTACCCGCGACCGGCGCATGGAAGACCTGGGCACACAACGCGAAGAGGAAGGGCATCACCACAGCGGTCCTGGCCGCCCGCCGCGTGGCGGCCAAGCCGGGATCCCGGCGGCGCAACCACGCGGTGAGCCGACGCATCTGATTCATCGCAATCCGCCTCGGACGGTTGGTGGCACGGTGACCAGGTAGGGCTGTTCAGGAGGCATTCTCAGGTTGCCGTCCCGGCGAAGGGAAGGGTCGACGACCTGGCGTTGGGCGCGGCCTGGGCCACTGCGACGCCCACGACGCGCGCCACCACGTCCAGCGGCCACGGTGGTAAGCGGGAAACATTCCGATGGAGCCGCTAATCCGTCTTCGCCGCGGCGATCTCGGCAAGCTGAGCGCGGGCGGCCGCCACCAGCTCGGCGTTCGTGTTCGCGTGCCCGGCCAGCCCCCAGCCTCCCTCGCATGCCTCCGTGAGAAGGACCCACGTCCGCTCTGCCGCCGACGGGTCACCTGCTGCGTCAGCGACGAGATCGGTCAGTCGGCGGACCACCGCCAGCTGCTTGGCGCGGTCCAGAGCGCCGACGTTGGTCAGCACCTGGACACGGATGTACGTCGCGTCGCCGTCGACGTTCGACAGCTGGTCCACCGGCATCTCGTGGATGAAGGCGGCGGTGTTCTTGCGGAACATCGGGATGTCCGGTACCTGCTCGATGTCCATCAGCGTCGCTGCCAGATCCCGGGCGAGCCGTTTCGTCTCCCTGAAGGTGCCGGCTGCGGCATAAACGTCGATCATCGGCATTTTTCTGTCTCCTTGGCCAGGTGAGTGGACCCGGCGGGAACCCACTGCGGGTATTGCGCCTCCAAGGACCCGGGCCCGTGTTTCGTGCGGACAAGTGACCGACCCTGCTCCATCGCCGGTCACGAGGAGTCGGGGATCACGGTATTTCCAGCCCGTCGGTTCGCCGTCGTTCAAAGACGAGCCGAACCGCTGCGGAGCCCTCACCAACTGCTGTAGCGAAGTCGTAGGAGGCATCGCCGGCCGAGAAGTGGATGTCGCCGGAGGCGGCTGGATGCTCCGACCCCACGGCCCTCAACCGTGCGAGCTGATCGCCGGAGAGCGGCGCGATCGCGGCCCAAGCCGCATTCCCGCGCCGTTCGACGTCGTCCATGTGATGCCTTCCTTCGTCCCGGCGGGCAAGCACGGGTCCGTTCTTGGAGTGACCCATGCTCCGACGCGCCCGCCGACCTGTCCCTCACCCAAGAGGTGAGGGTCCGCCAGGGATGGAGTCTGCGGACGCCGGCACTCGTGTCTGTTGCCCTTGCGTGCCCGCGGTTTGACCAGTTGTGCGGTCTCAGGTGGTCTGGGTTTACCGCAGGCCTCCGCGGACAGCGTCTCTGATCAGCTAAGCGATCCCATGCGAACCGTAAGGTCTGACGCGGGTTCTGCCCACTTGGGCGGGGAGGCGTGAGCGTGGAGGTGGAATCCCGCGCCCAGTGCTGCTCCGCGTGGCCGGTGTCGGCGGGTGGTGGGTGTGCTGATCGTGGTCACGCCCTGGTGCCGGTGGGCTGCGCGGGGCAGCCGGGTCCGGCCCTGTGGTGCGTGTCCCTCCGGACGCTGGCCGGCCGGGCCGGTGGGCCTGGCTGGGGAGGGAACCTCACGTCGCCTGGGCGTGAGGCGGTTGGTTCGTGGCCGGGTCGGGCCGGTCTTCGACCGGTCCGACTGAGGGGTCTTCTCCGTGGCCGTGATGACGGCCTTGTCCTCCATCGTGTCCACCACGGCACGGATCACCATCTGCCCGGTGGAACGGTCCACGATGGTCTTGGTCTGGTGGGCCAGGCCCCGTGCAGCGATCCGCTGCCACGCGCCCTGGTCACGGTCGCCCTGCCATCCGCACTCCGGGTTGGGACAGATGGCCCATTTCCAGCCGGACACGGCAGGCCGGTCGGGTGCCTTGCGGTGCCGCAGCGGTGTGAGGCAATGCGGGCAGTGCTTGGAGGTGTTGCGCGGCGGCACGGTGACCACGGCGATGCCGACTTCGGCGGCGAGGTGCCGCATGCGGTCGGCGATCTGGCCGCGCACGGTCTGCGACATGCGCGTGTTGTGGGTGCGGCCCATGCCGCCTGCTTCCATCGACCGCAGGTCTTCCAGGTAGATGACCGTGGCCCCGGCCGCGATGGCCTGATCCACAGCCCAGCGGGCGGCCGACCATGCCAGGGCGTCGTTGAGGTTCGAGCGGCGCTCGGACACGCGCCGGATCTCCTCGGCAAGCACTCCGGCCTTGCCCTCCATGGCGGGATCGGCGAGCCGGACGTAGTGGTCGGTCTTGGCGTGCAGGCGTTCGGAGATACGGCGGAGCCGGTACTGCTTGGCCTGCACACCTGCGGCCCGGAACTGGGCACCGTGCGCGAGTGTGGTGATGCGGTAGTCGTCGTGGAGGCGGGCAGCGCCGGCGGACAGGAGCGTGCCCAGGCCCCAGTCCACGCCCAAGGCGACCGTATGGCCCGCCCGCCTCGTCTTGGGTACGCAGTGGGTGTAGGCGAGGTCGGCCCGCACCTTGCCACCCGTGATGCACAGAGTCGGCAGGTGGATCACCGCGTTCACCGGAACGGTCGGTGGCAGGGCGATCGGGCAGGCCACCCACGTCCAGTCGGCGTACTTGTGCGGGTCGGGGCGGGTCGGGAGCTGGAGCCGCAGCAGGGCCCGCTGCCCGTCATCGGAGCGCTTGATGGTGGCCTGTTGCGCGTCGCACGCGGCGAGCAGCAGCATGCGGGCCACACGCGGCGCGTCCTCCAGTTCGAACACGTCGGCCGGCAGACGCCCGTGCTTGCGCTGGAAGGAGACAGCCTGGCGGGTCCGGGAGCGAATGACGCTGGACGGCAGGTACTCCCCGCCGGGGACCACCCCGCGTACCTGATCCCACTCTTTGGGAGTGCGCTTGGCGGGATCGGCAGGCCAGGCGGCCAGAACTCCGGCGGCCAGGTCAGCACGCCACTTCGCCGATCGCAGCGCACGCCCGGCGCTCTCCTGGGCTATGCGCACGATCCGGTCGTTCACCTTCACTCCTTCGGGGGCGATGGTCCAGCCGAGGCGGCGCAGTGCCATCCACGCGTTCGACGGCAGCTTGCGGCCCCCGGCATCCTCCCCCGAGGCCAAAGCGTTCACGTCGGCGGTGTTCCAGTGCCCGGCCAGCAGCGCCCTCGTCATGCCGGCCACCAGGTCGACGCACCAGCCGACCCGCTCGACCAAGCCAGCACTGGTGAGGACTTCGCCGGTCTCCTCGTCCACGCCCGTACGAATGAGGACGCGGGCGCAGGCGGTACGGGCAGTCTCGCCGTCGGCGAGGGGCAGCTTTCGGCTCACGCCACCTGCCCCTTGTCGCTGCACTGGCCGGACTCGGCCAGCAGACGGCGGCGGTTCTCCGCACTGCGCATCCCGTACAGCCGCCCGGCGAACGTGGTCACCAGGGAGACGAAGTCCTCCAGCAGTTCATCCCGACCGCCGAGCTTCTTCGGGTGCAGTACCTCCACGGTGACGCCGTACACGGCGAACAGCCGCTTGAGCCAGCCGACACCGAACCGGGCCAGCCGGTCCTCATGCGTGACACGAACAACGGTCACAGAGCCGTCCGACACCATCGCCAGTACACGGTTGAGTCCGGGCCGGTTCTCCTTCAGACCCGAGCCGCGATCCTTGACGACCTTGACGATCTCGCCCGTGGAGGTGGCCCGCAGTTCGGCCTCCTGGGCCTCCAGCGAGGACTCCTGCCCGGACGAGCCGGACACGCGCACATACAGCAACTCCAGCCGTGAACGGGCAGTTGAGGACTCGCCGCCGCGCTTCATGTTCTCCACATCCACCGAGGAGAACCGGCGCTCACGACCGACCCACGTAAACGGGATCTTGCCGTCCAACGCCCACTGACGAAGCGTCATCGGGTGTATCCCGAGACGCTTCGCAGCCTTGGACACGCGCAGCAACTCCATGCACGCAACTATACATACGCAACACTAGGGATTACTAATGAAGTTGATGAGCCTGTCCCGCGTCGCAGCCGGATAAGGAGGATCGTATGAACGAGTGAGGGCCCGGAAGGCTGTGAAGTGAGACGTTGAGCGCACACCGGCTCGGCTCCGGCCGTCGCCGACCCGGGATTTGGGCAACGTGGAAAGAAGGAATCGCAGTGACATCCAGTCCTTCCCCCGCAGCGGCCTCAGGCACCTTCCGGCTCGGCGGTGACCTGCCGGTGCACCGCCTCGGATTCGGCACGATGCGTATCACCGGGCCCGGCGTCTGGGGCGAACCAGCGGACCCGGACGAAGCGGTGAGGGTGCTGCGCCGGCTGGTCGAACTCGGGGTGACGTTCATCGACACAGCGGACTCGTACGGCCCGTACGTCAGCGAGCGGCTGATCAAGCAAGCCCTGCACCCGTACCCGGCGCATCTGGTCATCGCCACCAAGGGCGGTTTCACCCGGCCCGGTCCGAACATGTGGCACCCGGACGGCCGCCCGGAGCACCTGAGGCGGCAGACCGAGCTCAGCCTGCGGAATCTCGGCGTCGAGCGCATCGACAACCTCGGGGACCACACCTCTGAAGACGTCCTCGACTACTGCGAGGCCGAGAACCTCGCCTTCATCCCCTGGTACCCCATCGCGACCGGCGGGCTCGCCGATCCCACGGGCCTGCTGGCCGGCATCAGCAGGAGCCACGGCGCGACGCCGTCCCAACTCGCACTCGCCTGGCTGCTTCGTCGATCCCCGGTGATCCTGCCCATCCCGGGGACGTCGTCGGTTGCTCATCTCGAGGAGAACGTCACAGCAGCCGCTGTGCGGCTTTCGGACGAGGAGTTCGAGACTTTGGCGGCGGCGGTCTGAGGCAGGCGGGTCCATCTGGCGTACCGAGACCGGTTCCAGCCCGTGCTCCGCAGCCGAAGATCCTCACAACGAGTAGCTTCCCCTCAGCGCCTCGGCCTTCGGTCGTCCGGCGCCGACCCCGGTTCGCCCGAGGGTCGGCGCCTCTCCAACCGGCCGTGTGCGCCGCGGCGTCGCCGGCCCTGACTGTCTGGGAGTGCTCTTCATGTCCGCCGTTCACGCCGTACTGCACGCGTTGTCCATCACGGGATCGATGACCTGGGAGATCACCTGGGCGCTGATCCTCGGCTTCCTGCTCTCGGCCATGGTCCAGGCCGTGGTGCGCAAGTCCACGATCGTCCGGTTGATGGGTGACGACCGGCCGCGCACGCTCGCCGTCTCCTCCCTGCTCGGCGCGGCGTCCAGTTCCTGTTCCTACGCCGCTGTGGCCCTGGCGCGGTCGCTGTTCCGCAAGGGTGCGAACTTCACCTCCGCGATGGCCTTCGAGATCGCCTCGACGAACCTGGTCGTCGAACTCGGTGTGATCCTGGCCCTGTTGATGGGGTGGCAGTTCACCCTGGCCGAGTTCGCCGGTGGGCCGATCATGATCGTGCTGCTGGCCGTGCTGTTCCGGCTCACCCTGCGCGGCAGGCTGCTCGACGCGGCCCGTCGGCAGGCCGACCGCGGCCTGGCCGGCTCCATGGAGGGTCACGCCGCGATGGACATGTCCGTGCAGAAGCAGGGAACCTTCCGGCAGCGGCTGTTCTCGCGCGAGGGCTACACCTCGATCGCGCACGTCTTCGTGATGGAGTGGGCGGCCATCCTGCGCGACCTGGTGCTGGGCCTGCTGATCGCCGGAGCGATCGCCGCCTGGGTACCCGACTCCTTCTGGCAGAACTTCTTCTTCGAGGGCCACCCGTTCGCCGCCAAGCTCTGGGGTCCGGTCGTCGGACCGATCGTGGCCCTCGTCTCCTTCGTCTGCTCCATCGGCAACGTGCCGTTGGCGGTGGTCCTGTGGAAGGGCGGCATCAGCTACGGCGGCGTGATCGCCTTCATCTTCGCGGACCTGCTGATCCTGCCGATCCTGAACATCTACCGGAAGTACTACGGCACTCGGATGGCGCTGTACCTCGCCGGGACCTTCTACCTGGTCATGGTCGTGGCCGGCTACGTGGTCGAGCTCGCCTTCGGCGGGCTGGGCCTGGTGCCCGACCAGGACGACGCGAAGATCCCCATGGAAGGCGTGAGCTGGAACTACACCACCTTCCTCAACATCGCCTTCCTGCTGCTGGCCGCCGCCCTGCTGATCCGCTTCTTCCGCACCGGCGGACGGCAGATGCTCGCCATGATGGGCGGTTCGCCCGACGCCATGGACCACTCGGCCCACGCAGAACACGGCGTCCAGGCGGCAAGCCCCTCGACTGCTGACCCCGGCGACCACAACCACGGTGGATCCGGCCGTCACTCGGCCGGCGACGCCGACCACGGACCATCCGCGGGGCACGATCACCGATGACGCCTGTGGAGCAGCTGGTTCTGCCGTACTTGCCCGGCAAGCGTCGTCGACCGCGTCCAGCAGCGCATCGCCACTCTGGCGCCGGCAGGCCGGGCGAGTGCGGCCGGTCGGGGCTGTTCGGCGAGGTGCGGGCACGCCGGTCCCCGGTCCTGGGGAGGGCGGTGCGTCCGGCGGCCCGCACCGTCACCGAAAGGCGAATACGGTGAACGCCGCGAGTTCCGCGTTGGACGGCGCGCTCGCCTCGAAGCCGTAGTACCGGCCGTACTTCGACCGCATCAGGTCTACGGCGTCCTTGGCCACGGCAGCCAACTGCCCCGGGAGTGGGCTCCCTGCGAAGGGTCGATGAAGTCGGTGATCGGGTGGGCCGTGAAGGCCTGTGTCACCGCGTCCCGGATGTTCTGGTAATAGCCGAGCTCGAACCGGACATCGGCGCGGGAGCCGATGTTTCCGTGGCCGGCCGAGAGGAAGTCCCACTCCATCTCCTGGACTTCGTACAGATTGCGCTCCGCGAACAGGAACCGCTCGTTCGCGGTGAAGCGCCAGAACGGCGGCTGGTCCGGCCCCATCAGATCGGGACAGTGGACGATCTTCTCGGTGGAGAGCTGCCATGCCGAGTGGTCGTCGGTGTGCGCGGCCCATTCGAAGCCGTGCATCTGGACACCGAGGTCCTCGAAGGTGAAGCTCCCCTTCGGCCAGGGGACGGTCTCGGTGGGGCGGGGCAGCACGCTGTCGACGGCATCGAGTTTCCTGGCCGTCATCTCGCTGGCCACGATGCGCAGTTCACGGCCGTCCTGACGTGCTCGCTCCACGTAGCGGGGAGCGTCTCCGACGTGATCGGCGTGGAAGTGCGTGTAGACGATGGTTGAGACGGGTTTGTCGGTCACCGTCCCGATCGCCGCCATGACGCCGTCGTAGCAGTGCTCGATGAGGTCCATGAGGAGGACGGACTCCTCGCCCACGTGGAAGAGGGTGGCGAAGACCCCGACCTCGACCCAGTACGAGCGCTCCGACAGTCTCTGCAGGACGAAGGGCTCGGTCATGGTGCGGCGGAAGAGCTGGTCGACATGGGCACCCACCGGCAGAACGACGTCCTTGGAAGGGACGACGAACTCGCCGCCCGTGGTCGACGGGAACGTGGGGAACTCGGACATGATCTCTCCTTCGTGTGCGGAACACCCAGTCCGCCGGCACCGCGCACCGGGGCGGCCGCGGGGAGTTCGGAGGCAGGACCACGGGCGACGCGCGGCGCTGACGGATTCAGGCGGGGATTCAGGCGGGGATAAAGGCGTCCGGGAAGCGGGGATCGCCGGATGGGCGGATCTCATGCTCCGTCGTCCGCTGTTGCCGTTCCCTCCCCTGAATGTGTGAGGAGCCTCGGGCAGGACGGGTTTCTGACGGCCGGCCGGCTGATCTGCTCGGAGATCCAGGACGCCGCGAACGTCGTCCAGGTGGCAGCGTCGCCGGCACCGTCGGCGAGACCGAGGCTGTGCGGCCCGTGGGCGAAGACGTGCACCGTGTGCGGGACGCCGTGCGCGGCCAGGGCCGTGGCGAGACGGTAGGTGTGCTCCGGTGGGACGTAGATGTCCTCGGCGGTGTGCCAGAGAAAGAAGGGGGGCGACGCCGCGGTCACCAGCGCGTCGAGCGATGTCGAGCGGCGCAGGTCGGGCGGAGCGTCCTCGCCGAGCAGGATCATGCGTGAAGGCCGGTACGTCTCCGTCTCCATCGACGTGATCGCGTAGCCGAGAACGGCGAACTGGACCGACTCGTACGGGTCGCCGCTCGGCGAGAGAGCGGCCAGCCCGGCAAGATGCCCGCCGGTCGAGAAGCCGATCAGTCCGATACGGTCGGCACCCTGCTCGCGTCGGCGCCGGATCTCGGCACGCAACGCCAGGAGGGGCTCGGGATGTCGCACGTTCAGGGGATACCGGAAGACGCTCGCCGACAGCCCCAGCCCGGAGAGCCAGGCGGCGATCGGCTCCGCCTCGTGTGCGGCGTGCATCGCGTAGCCCCCGCCGGGCAGCACGATCAGGTGTGGCGTCGCGGACCGGACCCGTCCCGCGTCCCCACGAGCCGACTGTGCTGCTGCGCGACGATCACTCACGGCCAAACCTCCGGCATCCACTCGCGGACGCCGCACCCGGCCTTCATCCGCGAGGCTGCACCCAGGCCATCACCTCACCGAGGTCCTCGCCATCACGCGAACAGGTGAGGCCGGCAGCGGGCGCACTCCGCGACCGCCTTCACCGACGAGGACCCAGGTCACCTGCATGGCCGAGCCCCGCTTGCTCCTGCCACTGTCGGAACGCGATCCTGCCCCCGACTCACGGCCAGAGGGCCGGCCCGGCGCGTCTCGTCCGGTCAGCCGCCGGCAGAACCGTCAGGCCGGACGGATCGTCGCCGCTCGGGTTGGCCCGCCCCGCCTGCCCACAGGGTCGACGTGAAAGCGGCGACCGCGGCAACTTCCTTCCGCGGCTTGCCGGATGCCGTCCGCCGAGAGACAAGGGGCGGACAGTCGTTGGTGCTCATAGGACGTCACCAGTACGCGCGCCGGCGGTCAGCGGCGCTTGTGAATGCGGTACTGCGTGAGCAGTCCGAGGGTGGCGGCGGCGATGACGGCGATGCCGTAGCCGAGGACGGTGTCGCGCAGGCCGAGCGGGGAGATCAGGAGGCCCGCGATGATCGCCGGAACTCCGAAGCTGAGGTAGGCGACCAGGTAGACGGCCGCGAAGAGCCCGGCCCTCTGGTGAGGCTGTGCGAGGGGGGTGATGGTGCGCAGGGCTCCGGAGAAGGAGGCGCCGACGCCCACACCACCGATGAGGCCTCCCAACCACAGCAGCGGGAGTGTCGCGGTGGCGACACCGGCCATGTTGACCGCGGTGCCCAGCAGTACACCCGTACCGCCGACGGCGATGGTGCGGCGGGGTGCGAGGTGGCCGAGGGCAAGACCGGCCACGGCGGCGGCCGCGGGCTGGACGAAGGCCGTGGCGCCGGTCAGAAGGCCGCTGTGCAGTCCCAGCAGGTCGCGGATGATGGTGGGCACGAGCCCCATGAACAGCCCGGCCAGCATCCACGCCGCCATGTGAACGGGAATGCTCGCCACGAACTCACGGCGCGCCGCCCTGGGGACGGAGACGCGGGGTATCAGGGAGCGCCCCGCTCCCGGGCGGGCGGAGACCGTCTCGGCCGAGAACGCGACGACACCCGTACCGACGGCCATGATCACCGCCAGGGCCGTGAACACGAGGGCGCTCGCGTCGGTGCTGAACTGGACCGCTGTGCCGGTCAGCAGGGCGCCCAGGCCCAGGCCGCCGGCCGGAGCGATGCTGGTGATGATCGTCCCCAGTCTCTTGTAGTGCTCCGGGGCGTGTTCCACGACTGAGGCCGAGAAGGCGCTGGTGGCCGCGCCGGTGGCGATGCCCTGGATGATGCGGGCCGCGATCACCCAGCCGATGTCGGGGGCGAAGACGAACATGAGCATCGCCCCGAGTTCCAGCGCGAGGGATCCGATCAGGACGGGCCGGCGGCCGACGTGGTCGGACAGGGAACCGGCGACCAGGAGAGCCACCAGCAGGCCCAGCGCGTAGGAGGCGAAGGCGACTGTCAGCACCCAGGCCGGGAAGCGCCACTGCTGCTGGAAGACGACCAGCAGCGGCGTGGGCGCGCCCGCGGCCACATAGAGCGCCGCGAAGACGGCACCCGATCCGGCGAACGCGGCGGAAGGAGCGAGGAGCCTCCTCCGGGCCGGGGCAGGCTCGGTGGGCACCGGGACCGTGCTGCGGTCGAGCGTTGAATCGATGACGCGGAACACCTCGAAGCCCCCTAAGGCCAGGATCTGTGCGTTACAAGCAACCTAGACCAGGAGGAGGGTAATTGCAAAGCCCTGTGCGTTACTGTGGGGTACATGACTGCAGAATCGACCCCGCGCCGCCGCACCGGCGGCCGCAGCGCCACCGTGCTGGCGTCCATCAGGACGGCTGTCGAGGAGCTGATCGCCGAACGGGGCAGTGACGCCATCACCGTCCCGATGGTCGCGGAGCGTGCCGGGGTGAATCACTCCAGCATCTATCGGCGGTGGGGCGACGCCAGGACCATGATCAACGACTTGGCGACCTACCGACTGGACCCTGAGCGCGGCCTTGCCGACACCGGGGACGTGCGGGCCGACCTGACTGTCTGGGCGCGCGAGCTGATCAGCCACTACAGCGTCCCGGTTAACGCCGCCATCCTTCGGGGTGGTGCCGCCGCGGCCGGCGGGAGCGAGTCGGACTGCCTGCGGGACCGGCGGGCGGAGGCGGCTGCCTTCGCCGCCCGGTCCGGCGGCGCGTTCAGTGGTGACGACGTCATCGACCGGGTGGTGGCCCCGATCATCTACCGCGTCATCTTCCTGCCCTGGACCCTGTCCGAGGCCGACGCGCGCGCCTACGTCGACCGCCTCTGAGGTCGACCCTCTCTCGTCCACTGCGTGCGCTTGAAGCGCAGAAGTTTGCGTTAAGGGGGATGGCTGCTAGGCTCGTCATAAAGCGCAGATTTGTGCATTAGTAAATCTGCGTGTTCGGGCGGCGGGTGCCGCCCGGACCGTGACCCGGCACCCTTCCCGGGGGCTGCCGGGCTTCACCCTCCATGAGGAGACTCAGATGACGAGTTCGACGCAGCCCCTGCTCCAGCCGTACCGGATGCGGGATCTCCCGCTGGCGAACCGCATGGTCATGGCGCCGCTGACACGCTCCCGCGCACGAAACCGCGACCTGCTGCCCGGCGACCTGCACGCCCGGTACTACGCTCAGCGCGCTTCGGCCGGCCTGATCATCTCCGAGGGCGTGTGGATCAGCCGTGACGCGATCGGCTGGCACGACGTTCCGGGCCTGTTCACCGACGAGCAGGTCGCCCACTGGAGGCAGGTGACGGACGCGGTCCATCGCGAGGGCGGCGTCATCTTCGCCCAGCTCTGGCACACCGGGTCGGCCTCGCACCCCGACTTCTTCGACGGCCAGCCGCCTCTCGCCCCCTCGGCCGTCAACCCGGGGCTACTGGCCCCGACGGCGACGGGCCGCAAGCCCACCGTCGAGCCCTTGGCGATGTCGGAGCACGACATCCGGCAGACGGTCGCCGACTTCGCGACGGCCGCTCGCAACGCCACGCGTGCCGGATTCGACGGGGTGCAGCTCCAGGCAGGCTTCAACTACCTGATCAGCCAGTTCCTGAACCCCCGCACCAATGTGCGCACGGACCGCTACGGCGGCTCGATCCAGAACCGCGCCCGATTCCTCTTCGACGTCATCGAGGCCATCGGTGAGCACATCGACCTGCGCCGTGTCGGTGTGAAGGCCGGACCGTCCTGGGCGGAGGCGGGGGCATTCGTCTCCGGAAGCGAGGCCCTGGCCGACAGCGAGTACGTTCTCGGCCGGCTCAACGACTTCGACCTGTCACATCTGCTGCTCATGGGGATGATGGCCGACCCCGTAAGGGGACCGCTGGAGGACCTGGCCGACGACGAGATGTTCCGGCACTTCCGCAAGGTCTACCAGGGCACCGTCATCGCGAACGTCGGATTCGACCAGCACCGGGGAAACACGATTCTGGCCGACGGCCTGGCGGACCTGGTCGCCTACGGACAGGCGTTCATCGCCAACCCGGACCTGCCCGCCCGGTTCGCCGCCCACGCACCCCTCAACGAACCGAAGCCGGAACTCTTCTACGGCCCGGACGCCGCCGGCTACACCGACTACCCGCAACTTGAAGGGTGAACGTGCCGGAGGCCTGCCCCGCGGTTCCGAGTTCGACACCGGACGTTCGACACCGGACGATCCTCTGCGCGCGGGTCGTGAACAGCGCCGCCCCGGATCTGTCCGCCGGCTGTCCTCCCTCACTCATACAGGTGAGGGACGAGCACTCCGTCGCTGACCCATGCTGCTTCAGGAGCGAACGAGGCGTGCCCCTCGGCGCGTTTCGGGTGGCTGAAGCAAGATACCTGCGCCGCAACGGGCAGCGTGCGTAGCCCGAAGGCCTGCCACCGCCGCGTTCCGCCCTGCCACTCATCGCACAGATCGGACCGGCAATGGAGGACAGCGTGAACACCGAGGCCTCCAGCGTCCTGTACGTCCCCGACCTCGCACTGGTCGTCGCCGGCGACGTCATCTACAACGGCGCCCACCTCTACCTCAGCGAGACCTCGCTCGCGGGCCTCGACGCCTGGCGGCAGGCGATCGACCGGGTCGCGTCGCTGGGCGCCCGCTCCATCGTGGCCGGCCACCAGGACTCCGGCCTCGACGACGACGCCGCACGCACCATCGCCGAGACGCGCGAGTACCTCGACGTCGCCGAAGAGCTGTTCGGCACCCAGAAGACCGCCGTCGACTACTTCGACGCGATGGTCGAACGCTACCCCGACCGGCTGGGACGCACGGTCCTGTGGGCGACGGCCAGGGCCGTGTACGGCATCCGCGAGAACCCCGCGGAAGACCCGGTCCAGTTCATCGCCGGCGGATGGCTCTGACGAGCTCGTGCACGGCAAGCAGTGAGGGGTCGGGGTTCCGGTCGTCGATCATCGTCGTCACCGGCCTGGACGGGAGCCGCGGTCACTCCCGTCCTCGAACGGGATTCACCCGACGGCAGCGCCGTGACCGTGTGCGCTCAGCCGCGATCGGCGGCGGCTGGGCGTTGGGTGTCCGTCAGGGCCACGCCCACGTAGTTGTGGGCAAGTTCCGCCGCCGCGTGAGGAGAGGCGGCGATGCGGGCCAGTTGGGAGAGCTGCAGCCGGGTCTCGAACGGGGACTGGTCCGGGGCGGCGTGGAGCGTGGTGGTCATGAAGTACGAGAAGTGCTCCGCCCTCCAGATCCGTTCCAGGCAGGTGTCGGAGTATTCGTCCAGGAGCTGTGTCGAGCCGGTCTCGTGGAGGTGGACGAATGCCTTGGCGAGGAGGGTGACGTCCGTCGCGGCGAGGTTGAGGCCCTTGGCGCCGGTCGGGGGGACGATGTGGGCCGCGTCGCCGGCCAGGAGGATGCGTTCGTGGCGCATCGGCTCGGTGACGTGGCTGCGCATCGGCAGCACGGACTTCGCGGTGATCGGGCCCCGCGCGAGCTTCCAGCCCGGAGCCTGACGGCTTGCGAGACGGGCGTCCAGCTCGTCCCAGACTCGGTCGTCGGGCCAGTCGGCGACGTCGGTGCCGTTCGGCACCTGGAGGTAGAGGCGGGAGACGCTGGCCGAGCGCATCGAGGCGAGGGCGAAGCCGCGCTCGGAGTGGGCGTAGATCAGCTCGGCGTAGACGGGCGGCGCGTCGGCCAGGATGCCGAGCCAGGAGTACGGGTAGGTGCGCTCGTAACTACGCCTCAGGTCGTCGGGTATCGCGTCCTTGGTGACGCCGTGGAAGCCGTCGCAGCCGACGACCCAGTCGCACCGCAACGTGTGCTCCGTGCCTTCGCGGACGTAGCGGACGGCCACCCCGTCCGTCGACTGCTCGACCGTCCGTACCTCGGCCTCGAAGAGGAGCGGGTCGCCCTCGGCGAGCTGAAGGGCGATCAGGTCTTTCACCACCTCGGTCTGCGCGTAGACCATGACGCTCCGCCCGTCCGCCAGGGCGGGGAAGTCGATTCGGTGCGCGCGTCCGTCGAAGCGCAGTTCGATGCCGTGGTGGACGATGCCTTCCTGGTCCATGCGCTGTCCGGCACCCGCGGCGCGCAGCGCGTCGACGGTGGTCTGCTCCAGGATCCCGGCCCGCTGGCGCTGTTCGACGTAGCTGCGGTCACGCGCTTCCAGGACGACGGAGTCGATGCCCGCCCGGTGGAGCAGGCGGGCGAGCAGGAGGCCCGCCGGGCCCGCTCCGATGATGCCGACGGTGGTGCGCATCAGTGGTCGTCCTTGTCTTCGTCGAGAACCTTGTCGGCGATGGCGAAGGCCGCGTTCGCGGCCGGAACTCCGCAGTAGACGGCGCTCTGCAGCAGGACCTCGCCGATCTCGTCCGGTGTGAGGCCGTTGCGGAGGGCGGCGCGCACGTGCATGGCCAGCTCCTCGTGGTGGCCGCCCGCCACCAGCGCGGTCAGCGTGATGCAGCTGCGGGTGCGGCGGTCCAGCCCCGGGCGACTCCAGATCTCGCCCCAGGCGTAGCGGGTGATGAAGTCCTGGAAAGGCCTGCTGAGCCTGGTCGTCCGCTGGACGGCTCGGTCGACGTGGGCGTCACCGAGGACCGCGCGGCGCACGGCCATTCCGTCGGCATGGCGGTCGGTGTCGTTGCTCGCCGACGCGGCGAAGTGGCCCAGGAGCGCGGAGAGAACGGCGCGCGGTTGCTCCACCGGAGCCAGGTGGCCGGCGGAGGGGATCTCGACCAGGCCCGCCCCCGGGATGCCGTCCGCGAGCTCGCGGGCGTGCTCGGGCGGGGTGGCGACGTCGCCGCGGCCCGCGATGACGAGTGGCGCGGCGGTGATCCGGTCCAGGCGGTCACGGAGGTCGAAGGCGGCGAGCGCCTCGCAGCAGGCGGCGTACGCGTCCGGGTCGGCGGCACGCTGGTCCGCGACGAGGGCGGTGGCCGCGCTGCCGGTGAAGCCCGGGGTGAACCAGCGATTTCGGGCCGTGGCGGCCAGCGGAGCGGTGCCCTCGGAGCGGACCAGCGCGGCGCGGTCCAGCCAGGCCTGCGGCTCGCCGAAGCGGGCGGACGAGCACACCAGCGCCAGAGCGCTGATCCGCTCGGGGTGGTGGACCGCGAGGTGGGCGCCGACGGCGCCGCCGAGGGAGATGCCCGCGTAGGCGAAACGGTCAAGCCCGAGGTGGTCGGCAAGGTCCAGGACGAGGCGGCCCAGGTCGGCGACGGTGCTGCCGGGGTGGATCAGGTCGGCCCGCGAGCCGCCGTGGCCCGGCAGGTCCCAGCGAACCACCTGGAACTGCCGGGCCAGTGCGGGTACTTGGGCGTCCCAGACGGCGAGCGAGGTGCCGAGAGAGGGGCCGAGGAGCAACGCGGGCGCATCGGCCGGACCGTCGAGGGTGAAGTGCAGCAGGTCGGTCATGGGGTGTTCCTTGACGGCGGGTTGGCGGTGCGTGCGAGGGCGCGATCGACGAGCGCGGACGCGGCTCCCACATATCCGGTGGGATCGAGCAGGCCGCTCAGCGGATACGGGGCGACGCGGCCGGCCAGGGCAGGGTCGTCGGCGAGTTCGGCGGAGAGGGCGTCGTCGAGGCTCAGCCCCTCGGCGGTGGCGCGGTGGGTGGCGCGGGTCAGCAGTTCCTTGGCCTCCCGGCGGCCGAGGATCTCACCGAGTTCGGCCACGAGGCGTTCGCTGACGATCAGGCCGCGGGTGAGATGGAGGTTGTCGAGCATGCGGTCCGGGAACACGCGCACGGTCTCCGCGAGTTCCGCCGCGGCACGGGCGGCCCCGCCGGTCAGGCGGAGCAACTCGCGCAGCGGCTGCCACTCGGCGTGCCAGGCGCCGGCCGGGCGCTCGTCCTCCGCGACGAGGGAACCGAGCAGCGTGGCCGCGAGCGCGGGGGCTTGGCGCGCGGCGGCGGCGATGAGGGTGGCCCGGACCGGATTGGCCTTGTGCGGCATCGCGGAGGAGCCGCCGCCCGTGCCTTCGGCGAGCTCGCCGGTCTCGGTCCGGGACAGGAGGAGAACGTCGGCGGCGAGTTTGCCCAGGGCGGAGGCTGTGAAGGCGAGGGCGTTGGCGAGGTCGGCGATGGGGGTGCGCAGGGTGTGCCAGGGGAGGTCGGGGGAGGGGAGGTCGAGTTCGGCGGCGTACGCGGTGAGGAGGTGGAGCGCGGGGGCGGTGGCCGGCTGGTCTCGCAGCTCCTCGTGCCCCTGGGGCGGGAGGGGGCTGAGCGCGGCAAGCGTGCCGGCGGCGCCGCCCAGTTGTGCCGGGAGGTGAACCGCGGAAAGGCGGTCCGCCGCGTCGAGGGTGAGGCTGCGCCAGCCCGCGGCCTTGAGGCCGAAGGTGGTGGGGACGGCGTGCTGGGTCAGGGTGCGGCCGGGCATCGGGGTGTCGCGGTGGGCGGCGGCCAGAGCGGCCAGGGCGCCGGCTGCGCGGTGCAGGTCGGTGAGGATCAGCGCGATGGTGCGCGTGGCCGTGAGCACCATGGCCGTGTCCATGATGTCCTGGCTGGTCGCGCCCCGGTGCACGAACGGTGCGGCCTCGGCGGGCACGGCGGACGTCAGGTCGGAGACGAGCGGGATCACGGGATTGCCACCCGCGCGGGCGCGCGTCGCCAGGTCGCGCAGGTCGAAGCGTTCGGCGCGGGCCGCGGCCGTCACCGCCGTGGCCGCCGCGGGCGGGGCCTGGCCGACGGTGGCTTGGGCCCGGGTGAGCGCGGCCTCCGCGTCGAGCATGGCCTGGAGGACCGCGACGTCGCCGGTGGCCGCCTCCACGGGGGTGCCGACTCGACCGGGCGTGAGCAGACCGATGTCGGCCCACGCGGGAAGAGACTCAGTGGAAGTCAAGGAAGACCGTCTCCTGTTCGCCTTGCAGGTGGATGTCGAAGCGGTACGCCCGCGCGGACGTCTCGGCGGCGACGAGTGTGGCGCGGCGCTGCGCGGGGAGCGAGGCGAGCAGGGGGTCGGCGTCCAGGTCCGGGCCGGGGAGGTAGACGCGGGTGAACAGGTGGTGCAGCAGCCCGCGGGCGAAGACGCAGACGGAGAGGTAGGGCACGCCGCCCGGCCGCAGGGTGTGCACGGTCCAGGAACCGTCGGCGTCGGTGGCCACGCGGGCGAAGCCGGTGAAGGTGTGACCGTCGCGGCCGGCGTAGCCCCCGGTGGTCTGGTCGCGGCGCAGCGAGCCAGGTGCGCCGCTGCGGCTGCCGTCCGGTGCGGGCTGCCAGAACTCGATCAGCGCGTCGGGGACCGGTTCGCCCGCCCCGTCCAGGACGCGGCCGTACACGACGACGGCGTCAGGGTGTCCGGCGGGGACCAGCGCGCCGCCGTCGGGGAAGGGCAACGCGTAGCCGTAGAAGGGGCCGACGGTCTGTGAAGGCGTGGGGAGCATCAGCGTCCCTCCTCGATCCAGGTGGCGGTGGGGCCGTCCAGGACGATGTCCCAGCGGTAGCCGAGCGACCACTCCGGGACGGACAGGTCGTGGTCGTAGGCGGCCACGAGCCGGGCGCGGGCCGCGTCGTCGGTGACGGACTGCAGGATGGGGTCGTAGGAGAAGAGCGGATCGCCGGGGAAGTACATCTGCGTCACCAGGCGCTGCGCGAAGGCGGTGCCGAAGAGCGAGAAGTGGATGTGGGCGGGGCGCCACGCGTTGGTGTGGTTCCGCCACGGGTAGGCGCCCGGCTTGACGGTGGTGAAACTGTAGCGGCCCTGGTCGTCGGTGAGGCAGCGTCCGACGCCCGTGAAGTTGGGGTCGAGCGGGGCCGGGTGCTGGTCACGCTGGTGGGCGTAGCGGCCCGAGGCGTTGGCCTGCCAGACCTCGACGAGCTGGCCGCGTACGGCGCGGCCGTCGCGGTCGAGGACGCGTCCGGTGACCGTGATGCGCTCACCGAGGGGCTCGCCATGGTGTTGGCGGGTCAGGTCGGCGTCCTGCGCGGTGATGTCGGTGACGCCGAAGACGGGGCCCGAGAGCTCGACGGCGTCCGGGTCCTTGAGGGAGACGAGCGACTGCCGCGGGTGACGCAGCACGCTGCTGCGGTAGGGAGGGTAGAGGCGCTCCGGATGGTGCCGGACCTCGCCGGAGCGTGCGGTCCCGGCGTAGGTGGCGGCCTGCGTGGCGATCTCGGCGGAGATCTCCTGCTGGGTGGGCGACATGAGGCGGGGCTACCTTTCCAGTACGAGGGCGAGGCCCTGGCCGACGCCGACGCCGCTGCCGGCCGACTTGAGCTGGTGGGCGACGGTTGTGGCGAGGCGGGCGCCGGACGCGCCGAGGGGGTGGCCCAGGGCGATGGCACCCCCGCGCGGGTTGAGGACGGCCGGGTCGAACTCGGGCGATTCGGCGAGGCAGCCGAGCACCTGGGCGGCGAAGGCTTCGTCGAGTTCGAGCGTGGTGAGGTCGGCGAAGCCCCGTCCGGCCTTGGCGAGGGCGCGGGTGTCCGCTTCCTCGGCCGAGGGCACCACCTTGTCCATCGCCTACCTCCCGCTCAACCAAGCATGTTCGCCGGGCATGTTCGCCGGGTGAACTTTCCTTCATAATCTGTGCCGCGGAGAGTGTGCGCCCGTCTGGCGCGCCTGTCAACGATGCCGACTGGGACGAGATCGTCGTGGTCGGTACCGTTCCGCTGCGAGGTCACAGGTGTCAGGCGATCAAGGGAGGCATGTTGCAGGGGAACAACGCGGCCGTCGGCCCGCTGGAACGCGGGCTCGCCGTGCTGCGCGTGCTCGCGCGGGCCCCGGGCGGGCGGCTGCGCCGCAGTGACCTGGTGCGGCTGACCGGCCTCACCCGCTCGCCCGTCGACCGGATCGCCACCACACTGGCCCGCCTCGGACACCTGCGTGAGGAGGGCGACCGCGATCTCGTCCTCGCGCCGCACCTGCTGGAGCTCGGCCTCGCCTACCTGCACGCCTGCCGCATCCCCGAAGCGCTGGGGCCGCTCGCCGAGCGGCTCGCCGACGAGCTGGACGAGTCCGTCTCGCTCGCCGTCCCGGACGGGGACGCGGTGCGCTTCGTGGTTCAGACACCGCGCCGCCGGGCGCTGTCGGTCACCTTCCGCGTCGGCGATGCCCTCCCCGCCGAACTGTGCGCGCCAGGCGCGCTCTTCGCCGGCGACTGGGACGAGGCCCGGTTCGCCCGCCGGCGGCAACGGGTCCACGACGACCCCATCGACAGCGCCTTTCCCGCGCTGCCGCCGCTCCCCGGGCGGACCCGGCCGAGCGACGCGGACTTCCGGGCGCGTGCCGCACAGGCGCGCGAGGACGGCTGGAGCGTCGACGACCAGCTCGTCGAGCCTGGTCTGATCGCCGTCGCCGTACCCGTCCGGGACGCGAACGGACGGGCGATCGCCGCGCTCAGCGTGGCCAGCCACACCAGCCGCCACTCCGCCCAGTCGCTGCGCGAGCGCGCGCTCGAACCCCTGCGTCGCACGGCCGAACTGATGCACGCGGCCCTCGCCGAACCACCGGCACCACCGGCCACGCCCGTGCCGGAACGGGACGCCTCACGCGACCTCAAGGAGGAGCTCGGCCCGGAGTACCTGCAGTCGCTCGCCCGCGGCCTCGCCGTGCTCGCCGCGCTCGCGGCCCCCGGTGGCATGACACTGACGGAGACCGCCGAAGCCACCGCCCTCCCACGGGCGACGGCCCGTCGCTCGCTCCTGACGCTCCAGCAGCTCGGCTACGTCGCGGCGGACAGCAACCGGTTCACCCTCCTCCCGCGCGTACTCGACCTCGGCTGCGCCGCCCTCTCGTCGCTGACACTGCCAGAGGTGGCGCAGCCACACCTGGTCGACCTCGTCCTCCAGGTCCACGAATCCGCCTCCGTCGCGGTCCTCGACGGTCCCGACATCCGCTACGTCGCCAGGGTCCCGGCCAGCCGGATCATGCGGGTCGACATCTCCGTCGGCACCCACTTTCCCGCCCACGCCACCTCGATGGGCCGCGTCCTGCTCGCCGGGCTCCCACCCGAGGCCCTGACCACCTGGCTCGCCGACACCGAACTGAAGGCGCTCACCGACCACACGGAAACTGATCCAACCCGCCTGGCGCGGGCAACCGAGCAGACCGGGCGTGACGGATTCGCTCTCGTGGACGAGGAGTTGGAAGAGGGCCTGCGCTCGGTCGCCGTCCCGCTCCACACTCCCGACGGCCGCACCGTGGCCGCGGCGAACGTCTCCCTCCACGCCGGCCGCACCACCACGGACGACATCCTCACCCGCGTCCTCCCCGCTCTGCGCCAGACCGCCCAACGGATCGACGCGGACCTCGCGCTGGTCTTCGCCCTCGGACCGAGGGGCTGACACGCCGGCGTTCCCTGAAGGGCGGCAGCCTTCTTCCACTGGGTGTCCTGGTGCATACGAGGACACCCCTCCGCCTTGCGCCCTAGTTCCAGCGGCGGATGTGACCGAGCACGCTACGACGTAACCTCCCATCTCGTGACGGCAGTTACCTCTCACCCCGGCGGACCCCGTAGCCCTGAGCAGCGCAAGCACGAAGCGCTGGAACGGCTCGCGCGGGACAACGACGTATGGGTCGCCACGGCCGACGCCACCGGCGAGCCCTGCCTGGTTCCGCTGGCCTTCTGGTGGGACGGCGAGGCGGTGTGGCTGGCCACCCGCGACACCAACCCGACCGGACGCAACCTGTGCGCCTCGGGACGGGTGTGTCTCTCCTTCGGCCACACCCGCGACGTCGTCCTGATCCATGGCACCGCGCGCATGCTGACCCGGGAGGAGCTCCCGGCCGAGGTGGGCGACGCCTTCGCCGCCAAGGACGGCTGGGACCCGCGCCAGGACCACCCCTCGTACGTCTTCTTCCAGGTCACCCCGCAGGTGCTCCAGGCATGGGGAACGGTCCCCGAGATGCCCGGACGGACCCTGATGCGCAACGGGAAGTGGCTGGTCTGATGGACCACTTCACATAGGTCGAGCGGCGGGCCTGTGCTTGGCGACGCCGGCCGACCACCTGCGCCAGGTGCGTATTGATCTTGCCCCGGACGACCTGTGGGAGCAGGTGGCTCCGCCGCTGCCGCCCGCTCCCGCGCGGCGCCACCGGTGCCACGAATTGTCTGCACCATGTCGGCCGAACTCCTGGGCCGTGCGCCGGGCTCAGCCCAGTACCTGTCTGATCGCCGTCACCAGTGCCTCGCCCGTCTGCTGGACGGCCGTTCCGGCGACCAGTGCGGGCAGGGAACGGACTGCTGTGCGCAGGACCGGGCGAAAGCCCTCGTTCTCCGGGTCCGTCAGGGCGCCCGCCAGCACCGACGCTTCCACCACACGATCTTGTCCCTTGACCGCTTGCGCCTGCTCGCTGATGGCGCTCCTTGGATGAGGTTCCGTCCGCACTTCCCTGGCGCTGATGGTCAGGTGCTCGGCGGAGTAGGCCAGGGTCGGCCGTCAGGTGCCCGGTCGGGGCGGCCGGCGGCGACATGGCCGCGGTACTCGTCACCGGCCAGGGATTGGTTCACCCAACGTGTGGGCGGTCCGGCACGATGTCTGAGTGAGCATCATCGTCGAGTTCTTCGCGGCTCCGGATGATGCGTCAGCAGCCTTGGTTCTTCGAACCGGGCCACGACGCGCATTCGAGTCGCTCTCCTTCGGCAACTTCGATCCCGAGCAAGCTGTGGTCGAGTGGGAGTGTCTTCTTGCCGGCGGCAGCTTCGAGGAACTGGTCGAAGCTGGTGAGCCTCGTCTTGTCGCCGGCCAGGGCAATGACGGGTGCGTCTTCGCGGTCTCGCCTCGCCTGTCCGCCGTGCTCGGCGACGCCGAGCGATCCGAGTTGGAGGAGGCCGCTGTCTCGTGGGCCGCGCAGCGCGCGGAGGATGGCGAGATCATCGACACGGAGATCGCCTCCGTGATCCTGGGTGATCTGGCTTCTCTCGCCGACAGCGCCCGGCATCAGGGCCAGGGCGTCTACTGCTGGGTCGCGTAGGGGGCAGGCCCCTTAAGCATGTCAAACGAAGCCTTTGCCGGTGGCTGGTTGATCAGCCGTGGAGGTCGTGCCGACGATGCGACAGTAAATTTGCCGCACGACGTAGCGTTTGAGGCGGCGGATGATCTCGCGGCGGGTCATGCCACGTCCGACTTCGGGGGTACACCACGTCCATCCACCAAGAACTTCGAGCCCGATCGCTGCCGTGGTCCGAGGTCGACCCTCGTCGCAACGCCTTCGCATGGGACGACGACGAGGAGGCCCGGATCACGGCGCTGGTCGCCCGGATGACACCTTCTGCCGACGTCGATCGGATGGAGAACTTCCGCTTCATGCGGGATGTGACCGCGCTCCTGGTGTCGCACTACGGCCGCTGGATCTGTGGCTGGGACTGGTCAACTCACAACGGTGGACCTGTTGCCACCTGGTGCTGCGACGCGCATTCGGTCGGAGCGGCGGAGGAGACCGCCGCGCGGGTCGTGGCCTCGGTGCTGGAATGGCGCGACTGGCTGGAGGACCTGGCCGAGCGGTTCGAGCAGCTTGCCCCGCGCCCCGGTGCCGATGCCGAGGACCGCAGTTGGCATCTGGAGCGCGCGGTGACCCGCTTGGTCACTGCGGTCGTGGACCGGACTCATGCCGAGTCGGCCTGGTACGGGCTCTGCGACACGACGCTGACCTGGTTTCTGTCCTTCACCGGCCTGGGGCCGGAGGCGGCGGAGAAGGCGGTGGAAGCCGCGATCGGCGGCCGGTTCAAGAGCTGGGCCGAGCCCGCTGCGACCTTGGTCGACGCGGTGGGCGAGGACCTGGCGGTCCGCCTCACCGGTCGCGGGTTCTACCGTGAGCGATGACTCACTGGCTCTGTGGGGCCAGGTGCGGGATCAGGTCGATTGGTCCTCGGCTGCGACCACGAGCCCGGCACCTGTGCGGTCGGCCGTCGACGGACTGGCCACCTGGTTCGACGGCCCGGTCCGCGACCGCGACCCGGACCGCGCCGACCGGCTGCTCGCCGCGATGGCCCTCTCCCGCGCCGCGGCCGCGCGGGGAGAACCGCTCACCCCGGCCCTGCTCGACACCTGGCAGAAGCAGGTCCTCGGGATGTCCGACGTGAGCCTGCGCCAGGGCGACGCCTTCGCCAAGGGCGGCCGGGAACGTTACGGGCTGACGCCGCGCACCTGGCGGGATTTCGCTGCCTGCCTGCGTCAGAGCGCAGATACGTCGGTGCCTTTGCCTGCCCGTGCGGCCAGGGCGTATCTCGACATCGCCTTCTTCCACCCCTACCCGGACGGCAACGCCCGCTTGGCGTTGCTGGCCCTCGCCCACGTCCTGGAGATGGAGGGGGTGCGCCTGGACGAAGTGGGGCCGTTGCAGACCACTCGCTACGCGGACGACCCGGCCGGCGCCCTTGACCTCGCGGCTCTGGTCTCTGTGCTGATCCGCGCCACCCACCGTCGGGCAACCGCAGCGGCGCGGTGAGAGAAGTCGTCGCTGCCGCGTACAGCTGAGCACCTTCCTGTGTACGCCGACACCTCGGGTAGCACTGATACCCCGGTGTTCGAAGTGGTCCAGACCCAGGCCGTGTTTGAGTTCCCGGTAGTCGTACTCGATCCGCCGGCGCATCTTCGCCCACCGCACCAGGTCGGCGACCGGGGTGGTGGCGGGCAGGTTGGTCGTCCAATAACCCGTCGGCTCGCGGGCTTCTTCAGGCTGTTCGACCAGCAGGGTTCGCAGGGGCAGCACGCCGTTCCAGCGGCTGCGTCCGCCGTGGCTCCGCAGGCGACATTCCTGGGCAGGGGAGGGGCACGGTGACGCGAAAGCCTCGGCCGCTCATGAAACCCCACCGTTGGCGCACAAGTCTGCATTGCATACGTAAGATCCATTTTGCTAGAAAGATCCATATACATCCTGCGAGTGATCACGACGACAACCTCTCGAAGTTCCTGCCCTAGCTGCGGTGGTGTCAGGCGCCCCGCCCCACGGGAGTAGCCATGGCAAACGCGGCGGAGCAAGCGGCCGCACCTGGCGTACGGGCATCGCAGATGTTCGTAGGCGCAGATGCCGCCAACGTGGTCAACATGTTCCGCGGTGAGGTGAACCTGCCGATCGACCTCGTCACGCTCGGCGGGCGCAACGGCCTCGGCGTGAACGTGACGGCGTTCTACAGCAGTGGAGTGCATCGCGCGGCGCAGCGGTGGAACCGGACCGAACCCACCGATGTCCTCGGCTTGGGCTGGTCTATGCCGTACGACCGGATCATGGTCGAGCACCAGGACAGCGGCACCCGTCTCGACGACGTGTTCTACCTGATGACAGCCGGTGCCCCGAAGCAGCTGGTACGGGTGGGCGTGGAGGGGGCGGCACAGCTCTTCCAACTGCGCGACCACCAGTTCTGGCGGATCCGGTACTTCCCCGACGCCGCGCATCCCGAAGCCGAGTACTGGGAGGTCGTGCGCGAGGACGGCACCACATACACGTACGGGCGGGGAGCGGTGCAGTGGGGCGTGCGATGGGGCAACTGGATCGGCCCGTCCACGGTGGCCAACGGAGTGAGTTTCCCGGTCGCCTGGAACCTTTACGAGGTCCGTTCGATGGCCGGCGACACGATGTCCTTCGAGTACGACAATGACGACGTGGCGATCGGCGCCAGCCCGAATGCGCTGTACACCCGCTCCTGCCGGATGCGCCGGGTCGTTGACGTCTTCGGCAGGACCGTCGACTTCGCCTATCTGCCGAAGGAGCCGTTCGAAGCTCCGGTGCCACGGGTGCCACCACCCGGTGGGCGCAATGCCTATCAGTACCACCAGGACAACCACTACCTCGACCGGATCGACGTCCGGGATCCGACCGGTGCTCTGACGTTGACCACCCGACTCGACTACCGGTTGCGCAACGTCTCGGGATTTCCGGGCAACAGCGCGTACACCAAGCGCTTTCTCGCCGGGCTGCGCCAGGAGGTCCAGGGCGGTGCGTCGCTCCCCGGCCTGGAGTTCGACTACCAGGACGCCTCCGAGCCGAACTCGGGCGCGCTGAAGAGCGTGTTCACTCCGCAGGGCGGCCGCGCGACCTATACCTACAAGGCCACCGAGTTGCCCAACACCGCGTTGCGGGTGCCCGTCATCAGCCCGGGGGCCGGCTGGACGCCGCGGGTCTGGCACGGGCCGACGTACACGGTGGTCACCTGGGAGAACTCCACGACGGGCCACGTCACGACGGGTGTGTACTCCTGGAACGGCAGCTGGTCCAGCCAGCAGGACACCCACGCGTGGCCGGCGGTGCCGGGAACCTTGCGGGTTCTGACCGGTGACGGCTTCTTCGCCATCTGGTACCGCGACGCGCGCAGCGAGCAGTACCGGGTCCACGTGGTACGTGCCGACCAGTTCCGCTTCGGACAGTGGGACCGCACCCCGTACCAGGTCAGCCTCGGCCGGCCGATGGATGAACCGGCGGTCGGTATCGGTGCGGGGTTCCTCGCGGTCGCCGACGCCACCGCCGGACAGCTCAGGATCCTCGATTGGGATCTGGTCGGCTCACGCTGGGTCGAGCACAGCTTCGGGCTCGCCGACGTCGCACAGGTCGCGCTCTCCAGCGGCGTCAACTTCTGCGTCGCCACCACCTACGCCACCACCGGCCGGACGCTGCGCACCACGATCTACTACAGAGACCCCGACCGGCGCTGGCTGTCCGGGGACACGGTCAGCGAGACGGTGGACGTCGAGTGGAGGGCGACTTCTCGGGAGCATATGCTCGCCACCGGGGCGTCCTTCGCCGCGCTGGGCTTCGTCACCGCGATCGACGAGCCGTCGCAGACCGTCAGGTACGCCACCCGGCTGCTCACCTGGTCGTCGACGTACCGGTTCAGTGCGCCGGTGAAGGCCGACGGGTCACAGCCGCTGACCGTGCGCAACCCGGTGGGGTACGTGGTGGTGAACGGGCCGACGGTCGGCAACGGCCAGCACCTGTTCCGCTTCGACGGCGCGCGCTGGCAGACGATCGCCGGGGTCACACCGGTCACCGGACCCCGCTACACCTGCAGCTACGCCGCGGATGCCGCCTACGTCACCACGGTCCAGGCCGACAACCGGTGGACCAGTGACCTCTACGAGTACGATCCCTACGGCAACAGCTGGCGCCCGAAGGCGCACCTCAGCGGGGCCGCTCCCGGGTTGCCGACCCTCACCGAGGGATACCGCACGGCAGGCCGCGAGCTGCTGCGGCGCACCCCCGACGGCACCTGGAGCAAGGTGCACACCTTCCCGGCGGACGCGGACCTGACCACCGTGGTCAACGCGGCGCCGGAGTATCTCACCTACCACGACAGCGGCGGCTCGACGCATGTACTGACCTTCGCCGACGGTGCGGTGACGGACAACAAGGCGCTGGCCGGTGAGCGGGTGGTGGTGCCCGACGCCGAGCCCGGCCAGATCCTCACCGGACCCGGCACGTTCGTCACCTACCGGGGGCCGAACTTCGACAAGTCCACCCAACTGGCCCTCTACCGGGTGGTCGGCGCCGCGGTCGCCACCCGGCTGGTGGCCTACCCGGTCGTTCAGGTGAGCAGTGACACCGGATACCAGACCCAGCACACGACCGTGGACTACGACCTGGCAACCGCCACCTACGACCCGTACGGGCTGGTGACGCAGTTCGTCACCGTGAGGGCGACGCCTGGCGACGGCGCGGACGGCTTTGTCGAGCGGGTCTTCTTCAACGGCCTGAACCCGTCCGTGCGCGGCGTGGTCTATCCGCCCTCCGACCAGTACACCAACGCCCGCACCTACTTCAGCCAACTCAACGGGCAACTGTTTCGCGCCCGCGGCTACGACGCCGACGGCCGCCAGGTCAGCGAGAGCGTCAACTACCCGTACACGTACACCAGTGGCAACAGCGGCCAGCGCATCGCCGGCGCCTACACCCTGCTGCGACGCCAGACCGAAGCCACCACCGGTCAGCTGCTGTCAACCGCGCTGGAGGAGGTCGGCGACCTCGACAGCCAGGCGGTGCCGACCGTACTGCGACACCGGTTCAGCGCCGCCGGACTGCCTCTGTTCGACCCGGTCACGATCACGGTCGACCGCCCCGGCCGGCGGTGGACACTGAGCGACGCCGCCGGCGCGTGCTACCAGATCGTCGCCGACGGCACGGACGCCACGGTGTACGGATGGCTTCAGGCAGCCACCGAGTACGAATACAACGCCAAGGGACAGCTGTGCCGCGAGATCACCGAGAACGTCGACGACACCGGCGTCACGCGGCGGCTCAGCCGCGACACGACCTACGCCTGGCAGGCGTACCAGCAACTGGCCGACCTCAACTGCCTGGTTCCGGTGAGCCAGGTGACCGCCACCGACCTGACAGCCGACGTGGTCACCGCCAGCACGGTCACCACCTACTCCGACGCGTGGGGTCCATGGGCGGCCCACCGCGGCTACGAGTGGACGGGTACCGGCACGCCGGACTTCGCGGGCTGGGAGCCGGACGCCGATCCCGGTCCGGGCTGGCTGCGGGCCCGTCAGGTGCTCGCCGTCACCGAGCGGGCCCAGCCGCTGGCGGCGCTGGACGCCGGCAGCCATGTCGCCGCCGTCATCTACGACCGCGAGCGCCGTTTCGCGGTCGCGACCACGGCCGACGCCGATCCACGTGCCGGCGAGGCGTGCTACTACGGCTTCGAGGAGTACGAGGACGCAGGCGGCTGGACACTCACCCCGACGGGCCTGGACCCGGCGCTCTACATCACCGAGGGCGCCGCGCACTCCGGGTCGCGGCGGCTGGCCATCCCGGGCGACCCCGCCGTGGCCGTCGGTATCACCAACGAGCTCACCCCGGCTCACGGCGACCGGAGCTACCAGCTGTCGTGCTGGGTGTGTACCGAACCGGGGTTCGTCAGCGACCCGGACCTCGCGGCATGGCAGATCACGGTCCATGGCGAGCAGGGCCACACGGCGTCGATGGTGACCGCCGTCCCCGCCACCGACGACCAGTGGCGCTGGCTGCATCAGCTCATCGACCCGCAGGCGCTCGGCGTGGGCGTCATCCAGTCGCTGACCCTCACTCTGACCAGCCGGCAGGACCACCACTACCTGCTGGTCGACGACATCGCGTTCGCGCCGGTCCAGGCCGGCCTGCGCGCCTCGGTGTACTCCCCGGACGGACAGGAACTGCGCGGCACCGTGGACATCCTCGGTGACTCCCGTCGTATCGCGTACGACCTGCTCAAACGCCCCGTCGTCGAAATCGGACCGGACGGGTCACCACTGTCGATGTCCGCAGACCGGCTCTGGCGCAGCGACCGCGACAGTTTCGACCCCGCCCAGCCCAACGGCTCGCTCATGGTCGCGCTGCGCGGGCGGGGGAGCTTCACCGACTTCCGGCAGGGCGGCCAGTGGCAGGCGCAGTGGCAGCCCAGCGCCGGCTGGCACCAGACATCAGGCCTGCTGCGCCACGAGGCCACCGGCACCGGCACGCTGACCCTCCGCGAGGCACCCCACGGCAGCTACCTGCTGCGCTTCGGCCTCGCCGGCGACCCGCCGGTGACCGAGCCACTGCGGCTGACCTTCGGCGGCGGCTGGTCGGTGTGCTGGGCCGAAGGCCGCTGGTCGCTGCACCGGCCGGACGGTACGACGGTCACCTCGGCGGCCGGGCCGGCCGGTACCGACCTCCTGCTGGCCTCCTGGCCGCACCGTGTGCTCTGGTACGTCGACGGCCACCTGGTGCTCCAGCACCTGGACGCCGACGGATTCGCCGGACCGGTCGAGCTGGCCGGCGACGGGGCGCTGGCAGTGCGGTGGATCGCCGTCGGCGCCGACCCGGTGGTAGGCGTCTCCTGGACCGACAACGCCGGCCGCCCCCACCAGCTTCAACGCGTCGCCGACACCCGCATCCGGGTATCGGCGACCGGGTACGACGACGCGGGCCGCGCCGCGGTGTCGACCAAGAGCATCGAACTCGACGGCGAGCCGGTCGGCTACCGGCCCGGTCTGGTCACCGCGCTGGACTCGGCGACCGGCGCGATGGGCGACTGCGAGCTGACCCGCGCCTACCCCGACGACGAGGGGTACCCGTTCTCCCGCACGGTCTTCGACCCCTCGCCGCTGGGCCGCCCCATCGAGGCCGGACGGCCGGGAAAGGCGTTCGCCGTCGATGTCTCGCAGCCGGTCGAGCGGCGGCACACCACCCGCACCGAGTACCGCATCAACAGCCACGAGCCGCTGCTGCCCGACCTGCCCGCCGGACAGTACCCGGTGAACGTGACCGTCGACCCCGACGGGCGCACCGCGCGCGTCTGGACCGACCGGCTCGGCCGGACCGTCGCCACGGCGCAGGGCGACCTGGCGGGCGCCGCGGGCACCTTCACGCTCGCCCGCAACTTCTACGACCTGTACGGCAACGTGGTGCGCCGCCACCAACCGAACCTGGTCGACACCCGGGTGAGCGACCGGGACCGTTTCGTCGAGCGGACCGACTACGACTTCCAGGGCAACCCCCTCTCGGTCACCGGCCCCGACCTCGACGGCAAGGCCGAATACGTGTACGACACCTTGGGGCGGCTACGGTTCAGCCGACTCCCGCAGGCAGCCGTCGAGGGTTATCTGAACTACCGCCGTTACGACAGCCTGGGCCGACTGGCCGAAACGGGCACCTGCGACACTGCCTGGGACCGCGACGAACTGGAACGGCACGCCGACGACCCGGCATGGCTGCCGGCTCCCGGTACCTGGCTGGCGCGCTACCGCTACGACGGCGACGGCACCGATCCACGGCTGTACGGCCGGCTGTGGCAGGCGTGGTCGGGTCCCGGGACCGACGACACGCCTGCGACCCGCACCACGTACACCTACGACGACCTCGGTCTGGTGACGTCGCGAACCGTCAGTGTCGCCGCCTATGCCGAGGGCGCACCGCACACCGTCGCGTTCGAATACGACGCCACCGGTGCGGTCACCGACATCACCTACGACGCCCAGCTGGGACCGGACGCGTTCACCGCCACCCTGCACACCGACGGCTTCAACGACCTGGTCGGCGTCACCAGCGACCACACAGGGCAGTCGACCGACCTGGCGCGCTTCACCTACACTCCCGACGGCGCGCTGGCCGGGGAAGTGCTGGCGCCGGACGGACCGGCCGAGCTGACCCGCAGCTACCGCTACACCCCGCCCGGCTGGCTGGCCTCGGTCAGTGACCGGTACCTGACCGAGACCACCGACTACACCAGCGGCGGTCCGGACGGCGCCGGATACCACGACGGCCGGGCGGCCCGCGCCCGCACCCGCTTCACCGGGGTGAGCCAGGACGGGTTCGTCCCCGACTTCGACTACCAGTACGGCTACGACACCCTGGGCCGGCTCGCCACAGCCGAAAACAACGCCGCCGAGGAGTTCGACCTCAGCGGGCTGGACTACGACGCCAACGGCAACCTCATCGCCCGCACCGTCGGCACCACGGCGCAACGGCTGCGCTACCGGGACGGCACCAACCGGCTACGCGCGATCGACGACGGCGTCGAGACCGACCCGTACAGCTACGACCGCGACGGAGACATCACCGACGCGCCACCTCTCGGGGTGTCCGACCTGCGCTACGAACCGGTCACAGGGCTTCCCGCCGGGCTGTGCGGCACGGCCGGGACGCTGCGCCTGGAGCACGACGCCGCGGGCACGCTGCTGTACCGCGCCGGTCCCGACGGGCAGCGGCTCTACGTCCCGGGCGACGCGGCGCCGCTGGTCCTGCACCATGTCGACGCCTCCGGCGGCCACCGCGTCGGTTACCTCATCCCGGGCCCGCACGGCGCCATCGCCGTCTGGTCCCCGCAGGGCACCGCCTACGTGCTGCGCGGTCGGCTCGGCTCCACGCGGGCCGTCCACGATGACACCGGGCTGATCGGCGCGTTCAACTACCTGCCTGGGGGCGGGTTCCTGGGAACACCCCTGGACCGGAATGCCAGCACCGTGTACCCGTATCTGTTCACCGGCGCCGAACGCGACCCGGTCACCGGCCTGTACCTGTTCCCGCTCCGCCTCTACGACCCGAACACCGGTCGGTTCCTGAGCACCGACCCCACCGGCCAGTACCCGAGCCCCTACCTGTACACCGGCGCGGACCCGGTCAACGGATACGACCCGAGCGGCGGGTTCGCCTGGTCCTGGGCGGCGTTCGGAGTCGTCGTCGGCGGAATCCTGGCCGTTGCCGGCGGCGTCATCCTGACCGTCGCGACGGGCGGCCTCGCTCTCGGGTGGATGGTCCTCGGTGCAGTGGCGGGCGGCGCGCTCATCGGCGGCGGAATTGCCAGCGCCGCGTACGGATTCGGCCACGCCGACGCGTCCAAGACCACGTTCGACGTGGGCGAGTGGGGCAGGATGGTCGGGCTGGGCGCGGCGTTCGGCGCGGCGGCGGCAGGACTCGGGTTCGTTCCGGCGGCGTTCGGCGCGAGCACGGCTGCCGCGTTCGCCGTGGAGACGTTCATCGGGACCGGATTGGGTGCGATCGACGGCTTCGTCACCAACGGCACGCTCAACCACTACCACGGCCGGGACTTCATGGAGGGCGGGGGCACCGGCGCGTGGCAGGGGGCGCTCGGCGGCTTCGCCGGCGGCGCCCTCGGTGGTGTCCTCGGTCGGGGTCCGATGCTGCGCACGAACCGGACCGTCAGGGCCGGCCGCAGCGCGGCGGCCGCCGATCGGGGTGAGATGCAGGTCATGACATACCGCAAGACGCTCCCGGGACGCCCCAACGGGCACGTGCTGGTGGGCACGAGAACGCCACAGCCGCTGGCCGAACTCGACGCGACCCACCTGACGCTGGTGGACGCACACACGAAGATCATGCCTGCCAACTACCTGCTCCAGCCGGGAAAAGTGTCCCCGAGCATGGTCTGGAGGGCGGTCGACGTGCCCGCGGCCAACGTCTCACGAGCGCGCGCCTTTGCCCAGGCACAGATCGCGTCGACGGCGACGCCGGCCTACTCGTACCTCACCAACAACTGCACCACATACGCCCAGAGCGTGCTGCGGGAAGCCGCCCTCTATCCACCACTGTGGACCCACGGGCCCGTCCCTTTGAGGTTCTGGATGAGGACCATCGGCGGACGGCTGCAGGTGTGAACGCAATGACAACGCCCCGCTGAGGAGAAGCAATGGCAGACACGTCCTCGCCGGTGCCGGTCGGCAGCATCGTCGCCTTCGCCGGTGAACTGGACACGCCCTGGCTCGCGAGCCAGGGCTGGCTCTACTGCGACGGATCCGAACTGGACCAGGGACAGTACCCGGCGCTGTACTCCGCCGTCGGCGGCAACTACGGCGCGGGCCACAACACGTTCAACCTGCCCGACCTGCGTGGGCGATTCACCCGAGGAGTCGATCTCGGCGCCGGGCGGGACCCCTACGTCCACACGCGAAGCCCGTCCAACAACGGCGGGCTGCCCGGGAACAATCCCGGTTCCGCCCAGGCCTACAGCACCGCGCTGCCCACCACATCGTTCACCTCGGACAACACCGGTGATCACACGCTCGCCGTACCGCACCTGCCGACATCGAAAGAGGGGCTGGCGGTGGCCGGCGGCCACTACGGGATCTGGCCGGACGACGACACGTCGACCGACAGCGACGGCGACCACACCCACACGGTCGAGTCCGGCGGAGACGCGGAATCCCGCCCGGTCAACAAATACGTGTACTTCGTGATCAAATTCAACGGTTGAGGACGACAATGACCTCTGCGCAGCAAAGCAATGCCATCCAGATGGCATCCGTCGACGGTGTACTGGTCGGCTCGGTCGTCGGCTACGGCGGCATCGTCTCGGGCAACGCGCAGCCACCGGCCGGCTGGCTGTTGTGCGACGGCACCACGGTGTCCCGCGACACGTACGCCGACCTGTTCCAGGCGATCGGCACGCAGCACGGCGGCGGAGACGGCACGCGCACGTTCAACCTGCCCGATTATCGCGGCCGGTTCCAGCGCGGCGTCGACGACGGCACCGGGATCGACCCCGACGCGGCCGGCCGAACGGCGGCCAACCCGGGCGGCGCGACAGGCGACATGGTCGGGTCGGTCCAAAGCACGGCCACGGCCTTGCCCACCGGAACCGCCTTCAGCACCGACAGCCAGGGTGACCACACGCATTCGGTCTCGCACCTGCCGAAGGAATCCTCCCATCCCTACGTCTCGGCGTCCCACTACGCCGAGTGGAACGACGACAGCGCCGACAGCGGCAACAGCGGCAGTCACACGCACACCGTCGGCGGCGGAGACTCCGACACCTGTCCGGTCAACGTCTACCTCAACTACCTGATCTTCTACGGCACCACCTCCTGAAGGAGCGAACAATGACGGATCAGGGTTCCACCAAGCCGGTCGTACCGCTGGGTGACCTGGTGGTCGGCACCATCCTGTCCTACGGCGGGCTGATCGACGCGGGCGCGTTGGAAGCAGAGGGATGGCTGTACTGCGACGGGCGGGGGCTGAGCCCCACCGACTATCCGGACCTGTTCGCGGTGATCGGTACGCTGCACGGCGGTAACGGCACCCAGACGTTCAACCTGCCCGACTACCGCGGATATCTGTTGCGCGGCGTGGACGACTACACCAAGCGCGACCCCGACGCGGACAGCCGGACCGCGGCGAACCCGGGGGGAGCCGCCGGCGACAACGTCGGTTCGACGCAGAGCCACGCCACCGCCCTGCCTTCGACCACGCCGTTCACACTGGGCGGCGCCGGCTCCCACAGCCACTCGGTCTCAGGCGTCCCCACCGACAGCTCGTCCGCCGCTGAGACCGGTTCCTACCGGTCCATCTGGAACGACTCCAGCGCGAGCACCGACACCGCCGGAGCGCATACCCACGCCGTGGCAACAGGCGGCGATGTCGAGACCCGCCCGGTGAACGCGTACGTCAACTTCATCATCCGCTGCGGCACCTGACTCGGTGGGGGCGAGCGCACTGCTTGATGCCACGGCGGAGTTCCGGAGCGGCAGCGCGGGCGAGCGCCGGATTTCCGATGAGGCCCTTGACTTCGGCAGGATGGGCGCATGACCGAGATCCGCACACCCCGCCTCCTCCTCCGTAGCTGGCACGACGACGACCTCGTGCCGATGGCGGACATCAACGCGGACCCACGGGTCATGCGCTGGATCGACGACGGCTCGGTGCGCGACCTGGACCACACGGCCGAGGACATCGAGCGGTGGGAGGAGGAGTGGGACGAGGAGGGCTTCGGACTCTTCGCCGTCGAGCTGCTGGCCTCGGGTGAACTGATCGGCTTCACGGGACTGTCCGTGCCCGAGTTCCTGCCGGAGGTGATGCCCGCCGTGGCGATCAGCTGGCGGATCGGCTCACAGTTCTGGGGGCAGGGATACGCGTCGGAAGCCGCCCACGCCACGCTGGAGTTCGCTCTCCAGGACCGCGGCCTGGACCGCGTCATCAGCATCAACCGGGTGGGTGACAACGCCTCCGAGAACGTCATCCGCAAGCTCGGCATGGTGCCCGAACGGGAGACGGAACACCCGGTGTACGGCTACCCGCTGCGCGTTCACGCCATCGATCTCACCGAGTTCCAGGCGTGAACCCGCCGAGCCGTCGATCGTCATAAGACAGCCAGCCCTGTCCGTACGCCCCCGAGCGCACTGATCGCGACGGTACGGACACCCCGCGACAGATGGTGTCCTCACCTCACTGACCTGCGCATTCACGGAATTGCGGTCAGATCCCCGACATTTCCCCGGGGCGCTCGATCTCTCCACTTGGTTGCTGGATCAACGAAGCTGGCGGATTCGTCCGCCGGCACCCGACGCCTGCGCGTTCCGGGACCGGGTCCCGTCCGGTGAGTCGGCCGTTCGGCGGCGCCTGGGCAGACAGAGCGCGGGGCGTGGGCGATGCTGGTCGGGCGGGGGCGTCGTCGTGGCCGCGTGGAGCAGTGGGAGTGTGAGATGCCGAAGTATCTGGTGCAGGCCAGTTACACCGCCGAGGGAGCCAAGGGTCTGCTGGCCGAGGGCGGCAGCGGCCGCAAGGAGGCCGTCCAGCGGGTCGTCGGATCGTGTGGCGGCACGCTGGAGTCGATGTACTTCGCCTACGGGGATGACGACTTGTACATCGTCATCGACTTCCCCGACCACCTGTCGATGGCCGCCATCGCGATGACGGTGCGGGCCAGCGGCGCCCTGCGCTCCAAGGCGATCCCACTGCTGACGGTCGAGGAAGTCGACGAGGCGGCGAAGCGGACGATCGACTTCCGACCGCCGGGAAGCTGAGCCGCCGGGACCGGCACCCATCAGTCAGCCGCTGAGGGGCAAGGCCGCCCTGGTGACGGGCAGGTCGCCCGCGACATCGGCGCGGCGACGGCACCGGGCGCTCGCGGACGCGGGCGAGAACGTGGCAGGGTGTCCCGCTCCGCGCGCCGCTCGGCGAACCGGGCGCGGACCGTGCGGCCTTGGATCGGCCGCACGCGGTCAACGCTCACGGTGTGATCGTCGGCATCCGCGCGGCCGCCTCCGTGATGGAGGATGGCGGGCGGATCACCTGTATGGGCTCGGTCGCTGCTGTGCGCGTCGGACTGCCCGGCTTCGCGTACTACGCCGAGTCCAAGGCCGCCGTCACCGGCTACAGCCAGGGCGTGGCATGGGACCTGGCGCCGCGCCGCATCACTGTCAACGTCGTCCAGGTCGGCCCGTAGAGACCGACATGAACCCGTCGGACAGCGAGCGCGCCCCGGCGCTGACGGCCCGGACGGCGCTCGGCCGCTACGGCTGCCTGGAGTAGGTGGCCGCGGCCGTCCAACGTGCGATCCGCATCAGGATGTTGAAAAGAGTTCACTGATGTCCGGCCCCACCTAAACCAAAGCCGCACATGACTATTCAACCTGGATCGTTCTTGACGACGGTCCCCTCGAACTCGGCAGCCCGCGCCGAACACTTCCAGTTCCCCAGGGCCTTTGCGTGATCGCGACTTGGTCTCCCGAACGTGTGCGTCATCCCGGTCGGAGCGCGGGCACCGCAACCTCACGGTACCCGTCCCGCGCATCTGATGGCTCGCACTGGGCCATTCGCAGTGCACCGGGCTTCAGCCCGGTGGTGAAGCGAATCCTTGGCCCGCTCTGACCTCAACTGTGTGCACGGATCTGCACTGTTCACCTCAGGCTGGGTCGGAGCGGCCGGTTCTGTTGCTCGATGTAGTGCTTCACGATGCTGAGCGGCGCACCGCCGGCCGACCCGGCGAAGTACGACCCGGACCACAGGCGCTGTGCCCGCCAGTAGTGCCGGACGAGCTCGGGGAACTCCTGGCGGAGCCTGCGCGAGGACACGCCCTTGAGGGGGTTCACCAGCTTCGAGACGGCGACCTTCGGCGGGAAGTTCACGAGCAGGTGGACATGGTTGGCCTCCCCGTTGAACTCCACCAGCTCGGCCTCGAAGTCCTCGCACACGCTCCGCGTGATCTCCTTACACCGCGTCAGGTGCCGGTCGGCGAAGACGGGATGCCGGTATTTCGTCACGAAAACCAAATGGACATGCATGCGGAAAATACAGTGACGGCCCGTACGAACGTTTTCATCGATACCCACAAACCAACTCTGTAACATGGTCGGCGTGCAGCTCCGGTACAGCTTCCGCTTGTATCCGAGCACCGGTCAGCGCACAGCGCTGGCACGGGCGTTCGGGTGTGCGCGGGTGGTCTACAACGACGCCCTCAGGGCCCGGGAGACCGCCCGCGAACAGGGGCTGCCGTTCCCGAAGAGCGGTGACCTGTCGAAGCGGCTCATCACCGAGGCCAAGAACACCCCGCAACGGGCTTGGCTCGGCGAGGTATCCGCCGTCGTTCTCCAGCAGTCCCTCCGCGACCTGGACACCGCGTACAAGAACTTCTTCGACGGCCTGAAGGGCAAGCGCCCGAAGGTGGGTGCGCCTCGGTACAAGTCCAAGCGGGACACCCGGCAGGCCGTCCGGTTCACCGCGAACGCCCGCTGGTCCATCACGGCCGGACGGAAGCTGCGGCTGCCGAAGGTCGGCGACGTGCGGGTGAGCTGGTCCCGGATGCTGCCCTCGACGCCGTCCACGGTGACGGTGGTCAAGGACAGCGCGGGCCGATACTTCGCCTCCTTCGTCGTGGAGACCGGCCCGTCCGAGGTGCTGCCGGCCACGGTGCCGGAGCTGGGCATCGACCTCGGCCTGCGGCACTTCGCCGTCCTGTCGGATGGGACGAAGGTCGACAGTCCGCGCTTCCTGCGCCGGGCCGAGAAGCGACTGAAGAAGGCACAGCGGGCACTCTCGCGCAAGGAGAAGGGCAGCAGGAACAGGGACAAGGCCCGGCTGAAGGTCGCCCGCGCGCATGCGCGGGTGGCCGACGCGCGCCGAGAGTTCCACCACCAGCTTTCCACGAAGCTGATCCGCGAGAATCAAGCGGTTGCCGTGGAGGACCTGTCGGTGAAGGGCCTCGCCCGCACGCGCCTGGCCAAGTCGATTCACGACGCCGGATGGTCGGCGTTCGTGAGCATGCTGGAGTACAAGGCCGCCCGGTCCGGGCGCACCTTCGTCCGCATCGGCCGCTTCGAGCCCACCTCTCAGGTGTGTTCGGTGTGCGGTGTGAAGGACGGCCCGAAGCCCCTGCACGTCCGCATCTGGACATGTGGGGCGTGCGGGGCTGTCCTGGACCGGGATGTGAACGCGGCGGTCAACGTCGCCAAGGCGGCCGGACTGGCCGTGTCAGCCTGTGGAGCGCAGGTAAGCCCGGGACTCGTCCCGGCACAGCGCGGCGAAGCAGGAACCCACCCGACACCGCAGCCTTCAACGGCGCGGTAGGCGGGAATCGCCGTCCTTCAGGACTCCGTTGGAAAATGAGCAAACGGGCGGCGTCGGCTTGCTGGGGTCGGCATGATCGTTCTGTTCGTCGGAGCGAGGGGTGGGCTG
>NZ_JBSFXG010000034.1:0-89950 GCF_053595235.1 Streptomyces sp. NPDC002520
ACATGTCGTTTCGCTCGACACTGTCCGCAGCCACCTCAAAGGCAGCAAGGAACTGCTCCCGGGTTACCACGCCATCTGACGCTCCGCCTAGACAGTCCAGCTGATCGAAGCCGCCAAGGCCATCCGCGCGCAGAACATTCTCGAAGGCCGCCACGTCATTCGGAGGGGCAGATAGATCCCCGAAATCCACACCGTACCGCCCCACACCAACCAGCAACCCCAGCTTACGCATTCCCCTCTCCGTCAGACGGTTCCCCCTCGCTTTCCTTAATCAGCCGTTCAATCATTGCTTGCTGATCAGCAGTAAGTGGACCATCGAATTCAAGCTCGATGTCGCGGACCTTTAGGGTGATGCGACTGACGTGGCGGCGCCTCATACTCAAGCCGATGATTTTGACCAACTCGACACCGACACGCGCATATGGGGAGAGACCGATCAGCAAACTCAGAGTCTCACCCCATCCACTCTTGGCGCCGACAGCTGTTTCGGCACCCTCAGCGCGCCTAACACTGTCGTTTCCTGCCGCGCGGGAAGCCATCTCCATGTTCGTCAGAACGCGGTCTGCTGTTTCCTCGTCGCCGTCAACAGGCATCACGGTGATGGTGAGGAGATCGGTTTTCGACATAACGTTACCCCCTAAGCGTGCAACTCATCCAAAGCTAAGCAATGACGGGTGAACCATCACGCTTCGATGCAATCTGACACGACTCACCGTAAGCGGATGATGTTCGCATGTTAGATATATTCGGGCGTTTTGGCTGAACCGATTGAGTGCCGAGGCCATGGGCACCCCCCTTCGTGGCAGCTGGCGTGCACTCCGACGCAGCCAACCGTCAAAAAGTACCCGAGGACGGGGATGATCCCCAACCTGCCTTGCCAGCTTGTCAGTTGATGTGCCGAGTGAATCGGCATTGCCGCTCCAGGGTGAGGATGGCCTTGGCGATTGCCGTCATGCGGTTGGGGCTGCACCGGGATCTGCGGAAGATCTGCCAGGACTTCAGACGGGCGACGCCGCGTTCGACGGGTGCCCGCGCCGCGGCCAGGGCACGGAATGTGACCAGCTCGGTGCCTGACAGCCCGTTGTTCTGGGTGTTGTTGACGCCCACCACGTTCGTGCCACCGTTGACGGTCACGTTGAACACCGGCGCCGCTGGAGGCGGAGTCAAGAATTCGGACACGGTCTTCCCACTCTCTGCGCAGTCAATGCCCTGCGCGGTCAGTCTCGGGTCGAAGAGCTGGCCGACACCCCAGTCCGTGAAGTCGATCAGACCTTTGCCGCCGAGGTAGTTGGCTGCCTCGCCTATCTCGACGGGGCGAAGACGCTCGCCGAGGTAGATGCTTCCGGGCACCTTGACGAAGTCGACGGACTGCATGGGCCTGGCTTTGTACAGCCAGCGGACGAACGCCGTGCGGGTGTAGTCCCGCCTGGGCTTCAGAGCCCGTCGGCGACTCCGAGCGCTGACGATCTCCGCCTCGCCGAGTTCGGTCAGGCTGACCTCCAAGCCCGATCCGGCCCGGGTGAGATGCCCTGTTTCGACGCGCAGGTCCACTACCTTCTGCGCAGCCCCCCGCGGCATTCTCTCCTCCGTCTCCCAACGCATGGCATCGAATGCGGTGTTCCCCTGTCTCTTCCCCCAGTCCAGGAGGAAGAGACCGATGTGGCCGACGGTCATGGCCTACAAGGTACAGGTGGAGAAAGGCGACGTCGGGGTGAGCCAACTTGGCCTTCAAGAGGGCGCTTGAACAGGACGGCAGTCGCTCGGCGTCCGACACTTTGCGCGTCGAGTTCACGCCGCCAACCTCTCGGCAGTCGCGAGCCCGCGCGCATTCAACGATCCGTACTTCGCGCGCTCCACCCGCGGGCTTCACCTCCACCGTCAGGGCCTCGACGAGCCGCAGTGACCTCAGGCGTCTATCACCCATCTCCGGCCGGGCCAAATCGCGGATTCTGCGGATCCTCTCTCCCCGACGGCCCGGCACCCGGGCTCCCGTTCGCCACTCCCTTCGAGGTAGACGCCGTGATCGCCCACCTGCAGCGCGCCAGCCACACCGTCAGCCTGCTTGAGTATCTGTACGGGCCGGGCGAGCGCGGCAATCACACCAACCCACGCCTGATCGCGGGGGACGGCCACGGCGCCCCGCTCGAGATGCCCACCCGGCCCGACGCGCCGACGTACCTGGCCCGCGTCCTCAACGCACCCGTCGAGCGCCTCGGGGCCCGAGCGCCCGAGCGGCCAGTGTGGGCCTGCTCGGTCCGCTCCGATCCCCAGCACCCCGACCTGACCGACTGGCAGTGGGCCGAGGTGGCCCGCCGGGTGGTGGCGGCCACCGGCATAGGCCCGGAGGGCGATCCGGACGCCTGCCGGTGGATCGCCGTGCGCAACCAGGCCCGTCTGGTGCACGTCGTGGCCACCCTCGCCCGCGAGGACGGCGGTGTCCACCACGCCTACCGCGACGCCTTCCATCTCCAGACCGAGTGCCACCGCATCGCCACCGAAATCGGCCACCTGCCCCCGGCCTCACGCCCAGCACCCCGCGCCCAGGAGACCCACGTGACTGCCCCCTACATCACCATCAGCAAAGAGCCCAGCGGCAGCGTCTTGGCGAAGGGCGCCAGCGACGACCTGTCCGCCACTCTTCTCAAGCACGCCGGCTTCCAGCAGATCGAGGACTGGTACGGCCGCCGCCACCGCTTGGCGACGACCACCCCGCAGGCTGAGCGCGTCGCCATCGCCTCTCACGCAGCCGAGATGCTGCGCGCCGCCCGATACAGCGTCGACCTGGACCCCGACCTCGACACGAGCCGGCTGACCACGCCGGCCAACCCTCTCGGGCTCTACACCGCCGGGGCCGAAGTCCTCCGGCTGACCGACCAGATCAGGGCTGCCGGGAACGGTGCTGGCCTCGCCCAGGCTGTCGATCACCTCCTTCATCCCGAGCACGGCGTCCTGGAACGCCTCCGGGAGGCTCTGGAGACGGCAGGGGAACAGGTCACCGACCTCGACGACGAGGCGTACGCGCTCGCCGACCGGTTCGGCTTCGCCGCGGAGTTCGTCAGCGCAGCGCAATCAGAACTCGTCGGAGTGGGACGCGAATTGCACCGTGCCAACGACTCGCGGCAGGACCACGCCGGGGCGCAGGCGCAGTCCCCCGCGCCACCCGACGCCCGAAGCGCGGCTCTCGCCACGTCGCCGGCGGCGGACAAGGTGAAGGCGTCTTCGGCGCTCGGAACTTCGTCTCAGGGGGTCGGTACAGCCGTGGGTCAGCCGCAGGTTTCCAGCTCTCGGGCCCGGTGATCCCGATGCTCTCTTCCCGTACCCCTCCGGCGGTCTGACACGCACCGACCTCATGTGGACAGCCATCGACGCGCTGGCCAGTGCATCTGCTGTCAGACCGACCAATGTCCGAGGGGTCTGTCCCACGCACCCGGCACCGACCCAACACCGCGCCCAAGGAGGAACAGTGCCCGAGTTCTACCCGAGCATCGGCGAGGCCATCGGCGCCGCGATGCAGCACAACATCCGGCTTGCCTACGGCGGCAAGGCGTCCGGCCCCGACGCACCCCTGCAGGCCCGGCGCCTGCCCCACCCGTCGGCCGACCCGTACTCCGTCTCCTGGATGATCGCCCGGCTCACCGAGACGGCAACTCCCCATGAGGTCGCCGGAATCATCGAGGAGGTCAACGGAGCGCTGGTCGGAGCTGACCGAACTCGTGGCCGCAGCGGCCGACTGGACCCGAGCCCGTCTGAACTTCGAGAACCCGCACCACAACCCGACCTTCGAGACGTGGACACGGCTGGCCGCCGTCACCCGCATGCTGCGGGACGTCCAGGAGGAGCTGGAGGTCGCCGAGGACATGATCGCCGCGTGCCCTGCGGAGCTCGGCGACCCCAGGTACCGCGACGAGGTGCCTGCCCTGCGGACCAGGGAAGTGCTCAGCGACGGCCTCGGCGACGACGCTGTCGCGGACAACCAACCGTCCGCCGCCCCGAGCCCGGAAGCGGGCCGGCAGCGGGCCGACCGCGCCTCCTCACCGCACGCCGCCATCCAGCGGACCGCGCCCTCCGCCGGCGCGGCATCCGAGCCACCCACCAGCGCCTCACCGCCCCGGCCGCCGCGCTCCCGGTGACCTCGTCCTGATCCCCGACCGCTGTCCTCTGCCCCAACAGGAGCTGCCCCGATGACCAGAAGAAGCGCGCCGCGCGCCCCGCCTCGCCTTGTCCGCTCTCCCTCCTTGGACCCGCCATGCCCACCCCGCGTACCAGCGCGCCCTCGACCACCACCGGCTCCGACGCGCTTCTCTACCTCCTGTTCGGCGTCGTCGGCGCCGCCATCGCCTTGGGCTCCCTCGCCTGGCTGACCGGCAACCTCACCAACGCTCTTGTCAGCACCGGTCCTTGGGCACCGTTCGAGGCCACCACCGCGCTGCTGCACCCCGCCGTGCTGTGGCCGCACCTGAGCCCCACCGCTCTGCTGGTCGGCGCGCGGCTCGTCCCCGGGCTGCTCTCCGTCTGCCTCACCATCACCGGCCTGGTTGCGTGGCTGCGGCTGCGCGGCGGTGCGAAGAACGGCCTCGCCCGCAAGCAGGATCTCGCCCCTTTGATGGGCAAGGAGATAACCGCCAAGGCGAAGAGCCTGCGTCCGAGCCTGTCCGGTCTCAAACCGAAGGAGGTCGCTCCCGCTGACCGCGGAATACTCGTCGGCACGCACTCCCCGGGCCGAGCCGAGGTCCGCGCCTCCTGGGAGGACGTGATCGTCGCGATCATGGCCCCGCGCTCCGGCAAGACGTCCGGGCTGGCGATCCCCGCGATCCTCGCCGCTCCAGGCCCGGTACTGCTGACCTCGAACAAGGCGGCGAACGACGCCTTCACCGCGACAGTGGACGCCCGCGCCGAGGTCGGTACGATCTGGACGCTCGACCCGCAGCAGATCGCCCACCACCCGCGCGAGATGTGGTGGGACATCCTGGCCGACGCCCGCGACCTGGCCGGGGCGAAACGCCTTGCCGGGCACTTCGTCGCCGCCAGCGTCGACGAATCCAGCGGCGCCGACTTCTGGTCCACCGCCGCGAGCAACACGCTGGGCGCGCTGTTCCTGGCCGCCGCCAGCCACCGGCGCCCGATCACCGATGTTCTGGCCTGGCTCGCCTCCCCTGCCGACCGCACGCCGGTGGACCTGCTCACCGAGGCCGGCCACGAGGCGGTCGCCGCCCAGCTCCAGGGCACCGTCAGCGGGGCCACGGAAACGCGGGACGGCATCTACGAGACCGCGCGGCAGTACGCGAGCTGCCTGCTCGACCCGGACGTCGCCGCCTGGGTCACCCCCGACAAGCAGCTTCCCGAGTTCAAGCCCTCCGCGTTCGCCTCCTCCCACGACACGTTGTACCTGCTCAGCAAGGACGGCGGCGGCTCGGCATCGGCGATCATCGCGGCGGCGGCCGACGCGGTGATGCGCGCGGCCGTGGTCGTCGCCGAGCGCTCCGGAGGGCGGCTCGACCCGCCCGCCCTGTGCGTCCTCGACGAGGCTGCCAACGTCTGCAAGATCTCCGATCTCCCGGACCTGTACAGCCACCTCGGCTCACGAGGCGTGATCCCGATGACGATCCTCCAGTCCTACCGACAGGGCCAGCGGTGCTGGGGCGAGGCCGGCATGGACGCACTCTGGTCCGCCGCCACGATCAAGATCATCGGAAGTGGCATCGACGACGCCGACTTCGCCGACCGTCTGAGCAGGCAGATCGGTGACCACGACGTACAGACCACGTCGGTGTCGACCAGCGACGGCGGCAAGTCCACCTCGGTGAGCATGCGCACCGAGCGGATCCTGCCCCCCGACGCGATCCGCGCGCTCCCCAAAGGGAAGGCGCTGCTGCTCGCCACCGGCATCCGGGTGGCAATGCTCGACCTGCGGCCCTGGTACAAGGAGCCCGCCGCCAAGGTGGTCGGTCCGGCCTCGGCCCGCGCGACGAAGGCCATCACCGAGCGGGCCATTGCCAAATCCCTGGGCCGCGACGGTTACGGGCTGTCGGCATGAGCGCTGCAACGCGTAACTGCACCTCAGTCGCCGGCCTCTGGACCAGGCACCGATCGACCGGGTCACCGCCCACGAGTGGTCCGGACGTCAGGGCGACATCTTCGACGCGCTCGCGGACGCCGAACTGGAGAACGGCGATCCGGACGGCTGCTCGCCCTGGTCCTGCCCCTCCGGCACCTCCGTCCAGGCCGACGTCGACCTCACGGCCTGCCCCTCCCCTCTACCTGCTCAGGAGTCCCCTCGTGTCCTCGCGTACTCCGTCCCTTCCTCTGGCGCGTTCCGAACGCCTCGCCCGGTCACCGGTCGTCCGACAGGGTGGCCTGTGGTGGCTGGTCACCGGTTCCGGATCGATCCTCGCCACCGATCCGACGTTCACCGGCGAGCTGGACCGCTTCGCCGACGCGATGACCGCCGCCGACCAGGCCGTCGCCGATCTCCGCTCGCGGCAGGACGACCCGCCGACTCCCCGCCCCGGGTGGCAGCGATGAACCCGCTGCTGAGTGCCGAGCAGGCGGTGCTCGGCTCGGTGCTGCTCGACCCCGGCCAGCTCGCGCACCTGGACTGGCTCGCGCCCGATCACTTCTACCGGCCCATCCACCAGGCGCTGTTCGCCGCCTTGCGCAAGCTCCGGACCGAGAGCCATCCCGCCGTGGCGACCGGAGAACGTGTGCCGCTGTCCTGGGTGACGGACGCCGTCGCCGAGGCCAGCAAGCATGTCCGAGGGCTGACCGCCGCGTATCCCCACATCCTGATCTCGGCCTGCCCGCGACCCGAGCACGCCCCGGTGTACGGCCGGATGGTGCTGGAGGGAGCGATCCACCGCAGCGTGACCGCGCACGCGATCCGCCTCCATCAGGCAGCCCGCGCCGCCGCCCTCCAAGGTGAGGTGGAAGGAGCGTTGCACCATGCGGACGTCCTGGCCGGGGTGCTGGAAGACCTCGCGCGCCGCTGGGGGTCCGAACCGCGCCCGGTCGCCCCGGCGACACCGCCCCCCACAGCTCCCGTCGCGCCGCCGGCACGAGCGGACCAGGTCGCCGAGGACGAGCAGTTCCTGCTGGCGGTCCTGGTCGAACAACCGAAGGCGATGGACGAAGTCGTCGGCTGGCTGCGACCCAGCGACTTCGCCGACCCCGCCCACGGCCAGCTCTACCGCTGCGTGGGAGCGCTGCACCACCGCGGCGAACCCATCGACCGGATAACCGTGCTGTGGGAAGCCCAGCGGCGCGGTCTGCTCGCCGACGGCACGCTGACCACCGAACAGCTCACCGCCATCTGCGACGGCGCCGGCGCCGGCAGCGCCGAGTGGCTCGGCGAACAGATCATGCGCTCCTCCGTCGCCCGTACGGCCGCCGCCTCCGCCCGCGCCATCCGCGCCCTGGCCGAGAACGAGACCCTGGCCCCCGGACGGCTCATCAGCCACGCCCTGCACGCGCTCGGGCCGCTCGACAACGTGCGCGCCCGCTGGCAGACCGCGAACGGCCACCCCGCTCCGGCGCCGCCCCCCGCGCCACCGACCGAGGGGCCCCCGGCGGCGCAGGTCCACGCCGCCCTCGCCCGCAGCACGGCGCGACCGGCCGCACGGCCCTCGGAATGCCCAGGCTCTGCCTCCACGTCATCAGCCGCACGACCGCCCTCGCGCGCCCACGGCTGAGCCGTCCTCACCCACCCACCCACCAACCCAGCCCATCCGACCGTCCCCCCTTGGAACGCCCCGTGGACAACACCCCACTCTCCGACGCCCTGGCCCTGCGCGCCACGGCCTTCGCCTTCGACGCCCAGCGCGGCAAGCTGCCTGTGCTGGGAGACCCCCACCGCTCACCCGACGTCGTCGCCGTCGCACGCCAGATCTCCGAGCTCGGAAAGCTGGTCACCGATCTGGGCGACGAGGTCCTCTTCCGTGTCACCGACCAGGACCAGGCACCCCACACCGCTCGCGTGATCACCAACTTCGCCGCCGCCGTCGAGCCCGCGGGCGAAGCGGCTTCCGCCCTGGGAGCGGTGGCCCACCAGCTCGCCTTCCTGAACCAGACCGAGAGTCTGCGCGGCCAGCCCGACGCCAGGGATGCCCGGAAGGCAGCAGTACGGGTGCTGGAGGAAGCACTCACCACCGCCGACGCGGCCCTGCACGACGGGGCCAACTCGCTGCACGCCGCATCGGCAACCGTCTCTCCCCCGTCCGCACGGCACCAGGCAGCCCACAGCCGGTCCGCGACCACCGCGCGTTCTCCGGGGCCTCCGCCGCCCAACGTCACCACGGCGGTGGCGGCCCCCTCGGACCGAATCGCACGTGGCCGGTGACATGGAACCCACCACCTTGCGAACGCCGTTGATCGGCTCGCTCTGCTCGGGTTACGGCGGTCTGGACCTCGGGGTCCAGGCCGCGCTCGGCGGCACTCTGGCCTGGCACGCCGAGATCAACCCCGACGCCGCGCGCATCCTGGCCCGGCACTGGCCCGGCGTGCCCAATCTGGGAGACATCACGGCCGTCAACTGGGCCTATGTGCCTCGGGTGTGTGTCCTGACGGCCGGTTTCCCTTGTCAAAGACGTCTCCGTCGCCGGCCGCCGGGCCGGACTCAACCCCCACACCCGCTCGGGGCTGTGGCTGCACGTCGCCCGTGCGGTCGAAGCCCTCCGCCCCTGCTTGGTGGTGATCGAGAATGTCCGAGGTCTCCTCACCTCGCCCGCCGGTTCCCCTGGCGACGTGGAATTCTGCCCGTGGTGTCTGGGAGACGACCCAACCCAGCCTCCTGTGCGGGCACTTGGTGCCGTACTCGGCTCCCTGGCCGACCTCCGGTACGACGCAAGGTGGCTCGTGCTTCGTGCCTCCGACGTCGGAGCACCCCATCGTCGAGAGCGCACCTTCCTCACTGCTTGGCCCGCCGAGCACCCTGCTCAAGACCCCGACGAGCAACATCGGCAAGAACGGCGGCTCCCAGCACCCGTCGAAGAGGAAGAGCGGCGGCCACGGCCCGAACCTGGCCGACGAGGTGGAGTGGCTGCTGCCCACACCGAAGGCGTCGGACGGGATCAAGGGCTCGCCGAACCAGCGGCACGGCAACGGGGACATGACGCTGCCGAGTGCGGCAGCGTCGCTGCTGCCCACCCCGAGGGCGAGCGACACCGGCACCCCGGGCCGCCGTCCGGGCAAGGGCTGGCGCCCGCCCCTGTCGGCAGTGCTCCTGCCGCTGTGGGCGGAGGCGGCCCCGGAAGCGGAGGAACCGACGGGCGATGGGGAGCGTACGCCGCCGCCATCGCCCGATGGGAGAACCTCACCCGTCCCGCGCCGCCGCCCACCGACGCCGCCGGACGTCTGCGCGCCGACTTCGTCGAGTGGATGCAGGGCCTAGCCTCCGGCTGGGTGACCGCCACTCCGGGACTCGGCCGACCGGCTCAGCTCACCGCGCTCGGCAACGGCGTGGTCCCCCAACAGGCCGCCCGAGCCGTGCAGTTGCTGGCACCGCCCTTCCCAGGCTGCCCCCGCTGCACCGCGCCGTAGCGCCCCACTACCCGGTTTCCCCGGCCGCACCAAATCGCGGAATCTCCGCATCCTCCTACCCATGCCGACCTGCGAAGGGAGCACCGCCATGACCTCCAGAAGAGCGCGCCGCACTTCGCCCCCGCCCTGCTCGCTCACTCCCTTGGATCCGCCATGTCCGACCCCAGCAAGGCCACCACCGAGCCCGAGCCGTTCCGCGTTCCCGACGGCGACCTCGACGATCTCGCCAGCACCCTCGCCAAGACCATGGCGGAGGTACGCCAGCACGGCGTCATCCTGGACCGCCTCGGCTCCGAGCCCGTCTCCACCCCTCAGCCCACCGCGGGCACCTCCACCGCAGGTGCCGCCGGCGCCGACCAGGCCGACGCCCCGGCCTCGGTGTTCATCCCCGCCCTGGGCGGCGAGGCGTACGCCGTCGAGCTGGCCGCGCTCAGCGACTGGGTGAACTACCTGTTCCTTCCCGTCTACGGACGGGAGATCAGCACTACCCGACCGTGGTGCGACCAGTGGCACGAGCACCCCGAGGCCGTTGCCCGGCTGCACGCGCTCTGGCTCGCGTGGCAGCAGCTCACCGACGCCGAGGCCGGCCTTTCCGGTCCCTCGACGTGGCACCGCGACCACCTCGACCAGGCCCTGGTTCATCTCCGTGCCCCCGACGGCCCCTTCGCCGCATGCACGACGAGCCCGACCCGGCCCAACCACCGCGTGCTGGCCACCCCGGCGCCCGAGCTGACGGGAGCCACCCAGTGATCGCCGAACCCGACTTCCGCCTCGCCGACTTCGAGCCTGCCGACGCCGCCTCCGAACTCGCCGAGAGCAGCATCTGGGCCGGAGACCTGACCGTGCTGGCCGAGCACCACACCACCCCAGCGGGGACGCACAGCTACCTCGTCGCCCACGACAGGTCGATGACCTGGGGCGTCCCCGGTGATCCGGCGCTCGTTGCCATCAAGATCACGCGGGACCTACGCGAGCGCACGTTCACCTTCGAGACCGCGAACCACGCCAGCCTGGCGTTCGCCCAGAACTGGCTGATCGAGCACGGCTGCCCGCCCGATCGGATCGCCCAGGCCAAGGGGGACTCCCTGAAGCCCGCCGACGATCTCACCCTCTGGGTCGAGCGGCAGATCCGGGAGTCAGGCTCTCGTTACAAGGTCCTCGACAGCTGGACCTCGGACTACGCCCCGTCCGAGACCTGGACGTTGACCCGTGACTCCAGCGCCGCTCAGGCACCGATTCGTGTCTTTCTCGAAGAGGGGAACCCCGACGCCCACACGTACACGATGCGCGAGGGCGCCTTCGCCGACGAGGCCGCCGCCCGCCACTGGCTGGAAGACCGCGGCAGTCCGCTGCCGCAGCCTCCGGACTATCGCGGTGAGGCCGCCGCCCGGCTGACCCGCGCCGCCCTCACCCGGTCATCGGGTGCCTCCGCAGTCCCGAAAGCCGGCATCGACACGGGCAACGCGCCGTCGGCAGGAACGGGTCAGCGTCCGAAGCCTCGGAGGCCGATGTGAGCCGCGCCCGCTTCGCCTTCGCCGCCCACCCGGACGCCATCGCGGACCTGCGCCAACTCCCCGACGAGATTCGCGACCTGGCGCTGCTGGAACTGCAGAACCTGGTCCACGGCAGCGACGACTGCCTGCCGCTGACCGGCCGCCTCGCTGGCTTCCACAAGGTCTACGTCGACCCGGCCGTCTCCTACCGGATGGTCATCCAGTTCCGCCCGGCCCCGCCCACCTCGACCCACAAGCGCGAGATCTACCTCGTCGCGGCCGGTGCCCGGGAGGACTACGCGGTCTACCGCACGGCCCAGCTCCGCACCAACCGCACCGGCCTCAACCGGCACGAGGGCACCAACGCGGCGGCCGAGGCCCGAGTCCAGGCGGCCCGGTCCCGATCCCCCCACGCGATCGACCCGACCGCGTCCCTCCCGGCCACCGCACCGGCGGCAGCCAGCCCCGCCGCCCCGGCCGCCTCCCGAAAGGCCTCCATGCGATGACCGCCGCCCGTGCGTCCCTCGACCGCACCGAACTGGCCGGGCTGCTCACCGACGCCGCGCGGAGCGTCTCGGAGGTCCTGACGACCGAGTACCCCACCTCCGCCAGCCGCTCCTACCTGCATCCCGTCCTCGGTGCGCTGTCCGCCGGTCCCCGGGTGGTCCGCGAACTGAACGACCGGCTCGAAGAGTTCGTTGTCGAGGAGCCGCTGCCTTCCACCCCCGCCGGTCTGTTCACCCTGGCGTCCTACGCTTCCGCGCTCGGCTGGCTCACCGAGTCCCTCGCCGAGCTGACCGCATCCGTGGACCAGATCTGCACGCGCGTCGGCCTCCCGGCCGAGCCGCCGGACCCGGCCTTCGTCGCGCCCTCGCCGACGGACCAGGACTACGAGTTCGACTTCGCGTTCAGCGCGCTGGAGTTGGCCGCCATCCGCACAGCCGCCGAAGCTGCCGACCTCAGCCCCGGCGACTACGTCGAGGTGCTCTCGCGGTCCCTGCTCGCCGCTTCCCGGATCACCGACGCCTGCATGGAGATCTCCAGCGGCCTCCTCGAAGACGCCGCGTACGTCCTCGGCGAGGCAACCGATCATGTCTGCATCGGCGAGGGCCCCGACAGCCTGCCCACTCTGGTGCGCTCCCTGCTCGCCCGGATGGACGCTGCCGAATGAACCCCCATGACATGGCGATGCGGCCCGGCGTGCACCTGGTCGCCGAGGAGTTCTGCGACGAGGACCCCTTGCGTTGAGCGACGACCATCCACCCCGCGGCCCGCGTTCCCCCGCTGGCACGACCGCCAAGCCCTCCCGCTCCCGCTGAAATCCCCAGGAGGAAGACACCCATGTCCACCGTGATCTACACCCGCCACCTGGTCGAGCACCGGTACGGCCGCCCGCTGGAGGACCTCCAGCGCCACAGCGTGCATGGCGGATCGGTAGATCCTGCTCTGCCGATCGCGCTGCGGCGGCTCAACGGCCTGGCCTCGACGAACGCCCATGCCCGTGCTGCCCGCCGCAATCTCGACGCGGCCTGGCAGCGCTGCCGCTCCGGCGAACACGCGCTCGACGACCTCGTGCTGCGGTACGCGGCGCCCGTTGCCTCGGCCGCCGCCAGCATGCCCGCTCCTGGCTCCTCCCGCCGCCGCTGACCACGCCCTTGGAGGAGCCGTGCCGTACAACCCGAAAGACGAGCAGGGGCGCGAGTACCACGTCACCCCCCGATACCTGGCCGGATCGACCTTCACCGGCGATCCCGCCCTCCAGCCCCTCCTCGACGCGGGCTGGAACCTGACTCACGACGAGATGGGCAACGCGTACGTCAACGCACCCGACCAGACGGTCCGCCTGGGCTACCTGCCCGAAGGCGACGACGACGCGCTGTGGAAGATCACGGCGTACTCCGACCCTTTCGCGATGCCCCGCTGGCTCGTCACCTTCCAGGACAGCACCCCCACCGAGATCGTCCAGGACTTCTCCACCGCGCTCGCCGCCGCCTACGTTGAGGGCCCCGACTCCTACCTCTACTACGGCAACAGCGAGCTGGCGGCCTTGGACGTCGGCACACCTCTTGCGGCAGCAGGCTGGAGCCACCGCTACGGCGCGACCGACATCTCCTTCGAATCCCCGGACGGCCTGGCCAAGGTCCACCTACGCCGCAACCGCCTCGACCACGCCGCCGAGATGACAGGCCATCAAGAGCGCTGGCTCATGCTGGCCGGACTGCCCGGCAGCCAGTGGTACGCCACCGCCTCGTCCTTCACCCCGGAGGGCCTCGTGGCCGCGATGAACACCGCTCTCACCGACCCGGCACCGGTCATCCGTTACGGCGACGACCTACGCCGCCTTCCCCCGCAGGCCACCGCGACCCCGGTGAGGCCCCCGGTACCGACGCCGCTGGACGTACGCCGCGCCCAGGCTGCCAACGCTCGCTCCACCGTGGCGCCCTCCCCCGCCAACGCGCGGCCGTTCATCCCGGCACCGCGCCCGCCGTCGGCTCCGCAGGTCCCGCGCCCGGGGCAGAGCCGCTGACCACCGTTCCCTTTCTCACCCTCCGGAGCCACCCTTGTCCGACGCCACTGCCCTCGACCAGGCCGACGCGATGATCGAGAAAGCCTGGGGCCGTCCCATCGACGCGCTGGAAACCCTCGCGGTTCGCCGCCCCGTCGAGGATCCGCTCCTGCGCTCGACGATGCATATCCGTTCGAGCCTCGTCGTCTCGAACAACGCGGTCGCCGTCCACCAGGACCGTCTGCACGCCCTCACGCGGCCTGGTCATGTGCCGGCCTTCTACGACCTGGAGCGGATCACCAGCTCGGCGGTGGACCTGCGCGTCGCGCAGGCCGAGAGCCGCATAGCCCTGCAGGCGATCAGCCACGTGATCGAGGCCCGCGAAGCCGCCGTGACCGCGGACCGGGCACCGTCGCTCAGCCTGGCCCAGGCCGCTGTCGCCCGCTCCGCGCACGCGTCGCGTGCCCTGGGCCAACCACCGGACCAGCCTGCCCCGTCGGCCGCTGTCCGCCCCACGGTGGCCACGGCCGGGCCCGGACGGTACCCGGTCAGCGGGAGTCTTCGTCGCGATGGGCCGCGCCGAACCGGGAGTCCATCGCGCCGGCCAGCTCCACCAACGTCAGCTCGACGCGCCGCCCGTCCGCGATCCGACGCTCCACCACGGCTTCCCCGTCACGCTGCCTCCGAGCCTGGGTGCCCACGGCCCACTGCCCGTCGGCCACCATCGCTATGTCGCCCACTGTCCACGGCCGCCCGGCGCCACGGATCTTGCGCTCCAGCCCGGCACCGTCCCAGTGTCTGCTCGACTCCGCCACGGCCTGTCCCTTCTGCTCTGTACGGCCCTGTGCCGCAACCGGGTTACGACAACCGGTCGCGCCGATCCATTCCCCGGCCTGCCGGCCTCCTCCCCCTCGCCGGCCAGTTCGCCCACGGCAGACCTCACCTTCCCGGAAACGACTACGTACTTCGGCACACCGCATGTCAACGTACGGACGTCGGAAAACCGCAGGTCAACGAAGGGACCACCCACTCGTGAACGCCTCCAGCACCCTCCTGCCAGCCGTCGTCCGCCCCGCCGTGGAGGAACGCGCCTGGCTCTCCAGCGACCACTGTGCGAGCCCGGTACTCGAACTGCTCGGCGGGCTCGGTTGGGCGATCGTCGACACCCCGGAGGCCAATGTGTACTGCACCAGCCCGGACGGCCGCGTCTACGTTGGCTGGCTCCCCGAGGACACCACCGCCTGGAAGCGCGGCATCGTCTGGCAGGTCCGGGTCCTCCCCGCCGACGCCGAGCCCTGGATCCAAGAGTTCGGCCCCGACACCCCCTCCGAGGCCGTGGCCGGTTTCCTCGCGGCGCTCATCGCAAGCCGCTGAACCACCCAGCAACCGGTCTTGCGCGACCAACTCTGCCTCGAGACCCCTGACGCTCTATCACCACACCGCTTCACCCTCGATCCCGGAGGCTCCCCGTTGCCCCAGCACCTGACCGTCGGCCACCTGCTCCGCCAACTTCAGGACCTCGACCCCGACCTGCCGATCCGCCTGGCCGTCAACCCCGACTGGCCCTTTGCCCACTACCTCGGCACCGACGTCGTCGTGGGCGACGGCATGGCGTTCATCGCCGAGGACGGCCAAGAGGGCTACCTCCCGGCTTCGGTCCGCAACGCCCTCGCCTGGGCCTGACCCGCCGTACGGACCTGTCCAGGAGGCCCCGATCTCACCGCGACCCCAACCTTCCACCGCCTACCCGCTGCACACCCTCGCCGTGCGGCCCATGCCGCCGGGAGTGCGCGGCGCACTGGTCCAGCGCGTCTCCGCCCTCCCGGAGGGACCGCTCGACGTCTCCTGGCTCCCGGCGGGCACCCCTGAACTCCCGGTCGGCCGTCTCCGCCTGCACTGGGAGCCCGCCTCCCGCGCGGGCTGGGACGTCACCGCCCACCTCGGCCTGGCCACCACCGAGGTCCTCCTCGCCTCCTGGCCCGCCGCCCCCGACGACTGGCCGCGCCTAGTCCACCCCACCATCCACGAGGTGACCGGCCTGTGCGCCGCCCTCGCGGTCGCCACCGTCGCCCTCGACCTCTCCAACCGCCTCGCCGAAGTCTGACCGCAACCGCAGAAGGCCGCCCCTCGCCGAACCAGCAGGGGCGGCCTTGCCGTACGCCCGCCCACGCTCATCACCGACGAACGAGGAGGACACGATGGCCGACGACCAGCAGCTCTGGGGGTATCCGGAGGTCGCCGCCCACCTGGGCATCAGCGTCCGGGCCGCCCGCAGCCGCAAGAGCCGGGGCACTCTGCCGGAGCCCGACGACACCAGACTGCCGGACCGGCCGCGCCGGAGGCCCGCCACCTTGCAGGGCTGGCAGCCGGTCGGCCGAGGGTTCCGCAGCGACCTGCACGGCACCGCCCGACCCGACGGCACCGCATCCGGCCGACCGGCAGTCGGTCCCACCCATAGGCTGCGGCCATGACGACCGACTCGCCGATGCCGTCCCCGCCGTTCCCCTCGCCCGACAGCGCCGTGCTCCGGCTGATTGTCGGCAACGCCATCGCGTCGGTCCGCAGCGGCGAAGCCTCGGTGGAGGAGGCGATCCTCCACGCAGCCGTCCACGTCTGGTAAGAGGGCCATGTCCAGGGCGAGGACGAGTGCTCCGGCTGCGACTTCCGGGGCGAGCTGCCCAAGCACGGCAACCGCGGATGAGCGCGGCTAGATCCGTTCACTCCCGTCTTCGTGCAGGACAACAAGAGGGTCGCCGCACTGGTGACGGGTGATCTGCCTGGCCCTGTTCGTGTTCTGCCATCTCTCCGGCCTGCGGCTGCGCGTCGTCGGCGCCACCGACCCGCCCATCATCGTCATCAGCAGCGACGTCCAGCTCCATCTCCTCGACCTCCTCGGCCTGGAACCGACGCATCCCCGCTGGCCAGAGACCTGAACGAGCTACCCGTGGCGCACCATGGGCCCTCCTGGAGCGTTGACGGCATAGCCCAGAACCAGCCGGCGCGCACGCCCGTGTAGGTACGTGTCGTTCCCTCAGCGTCGGTGGGCGTGCGAAGGATGACCAAGTGGGCGCCGGAGGCACGTGACCTGTGGCAAGCTCATCTCCCTGGGGGAGAGGAACGACTGATGACCCATTACCAATGCGGATCGTGCTCGTTTCAGAGCGACCATCTCGGCGAGGCTCAACAGCACTCGCAGCAGACGGGCCACGTTTGCATCGGCAAGGAGGGTGCCGGGCCGGCCGGAGGTAAGTTCGGCAAAGCCAGGGTCGTGGTTAAGGCCGGCGCCAGCGTTCTGGCCGCCACCACCATCGGGGTCCTCGCCTGGAAGTACAAGGGGCTTCAGGAAGAGCACGAGGAGCTCCAGACGAAGCACGAGGGGCTCCTGTCCATGGCTGCCGGACTGGTCACGCAGTTGGCGGAGTCGACGGCGGAGAACGAGAGCCTGAAGTCGGAGAACGACTACCTGAAGTCGGCCACCGGTGCCTCGAAGACGCTCAAGAGCTACGACTGCTGAGTGAGGGCTTTCTGCGGGTAGTGCCACTGGTGAGCAGGTGCCCCGGCGCTCGATGCCGTTGGAAGGGCGAGCGGGCGCCGGTGCCCAGCCCGGCGCTAGCCCGTTCTCCACAGGTCACCCATTCGAAGATCAACTGATCGCGGCGGGTCAGCCATCGGTCAGCGCGGCGGTCCGAGTTGCAGCACCCGCCGAAGCACGATCACCTGAGGACCGTGATCAAGCTCGGAAACTGTGCAAAAGAGTGACCGGCGAAGTACGAGCTAGATTCCGGAGCCGGCAGCTCGGCCAAGCGTTCGCGCCACCCGCCGTACCAGTGTGGTGGGCTTCAGGTTCCGTTCCACCCTGAGCAGGTAGCTGACCGGAGAGCCAGCGAGCTGAGCGTCGCGTGCCTCCGCCGTGGCCTGGCGCAGGGTCGCGGCGGCGATCGCAAGACTTCCTCCGGCGATCGGCACGTTGCCTGCCCAGCCGCTTGCCGCCGCAGCGAGGGCGGGCACTTCGAACTTGTAGTTCAGCGCGCTGTAGAAGGTTTTGAGGTTGAGGCTGCTCATAGCCTTGCGCAGGTCCTCAAGTGGCTGGGCGATGCTCTCGTCGAATGTCATCCGAAGGTGGTGTTCGAAGGCTGCGCGGTCTTCGATGCCGCCCACCTGCTCTCGCAGGTCTGCCGCAGCCTTGTCGACTGCTTGCGTGAAGGCACTGAATTCTGCCCGGTAGTCGTTCCGAAGTTGGATGACCTTCCCCACCGGCACCGAGCGCAGGCCGTCCGGGAGGACGCACTGCACGGCCATCAGCCCGAGTCGTGTTGTCTCGTCGGAGCTTGCCGGTCGGGGCGGCTCGCCCAACATGGCGGCAGCGATCCGGTCGCTGTCCCAGCCGTCCGTGGCGCTGTGGGCAGCGACCTGGTCGGTGATCGGCGCGTACCGCGTACGGCGGGCCAGCTCCTCGGTGAGCACACACTTGTAGATCCAGGCCAGGACCGGGTCCATGGCCAGCCACGTCACGTCCGCGGATCTGGCGATGCGCGACCGCATGGCCGACACGGCGAGACCGGCACCGCGTAGGGCGTCGGCAAGCCCTGGGGCTACCTCGTGCGGGTAGAGGCCGGCGAGGGGGCGTTCGTCGCGCGGAAGCGTTCGCAGGTCGTCGGGCGAGGTCGGCTCGGCGTTGATGATGCGCTGTCCCATCATCAACGGCTCGGGCCGATTCCCCTGTTGCGTGTGGAAGGGTCGGGTGTCGGCAGTGGCCAGAAAGCGCTGCCGCAGTTCGCCGCCGTGGTCCTCGACAGCCTTCAGGAAGGCGGGGGCGACAGCGGCTGCCGCTTCCCTGGGGTCCACGTCGGTGAGGAAGTTGTCCAGCCCGTCGCGCAGGGCCTTGACCAGGTCCGGGTCGCTGACAGGAAATCCGCGTGGGACGACTCGGGCCAGGCCCGGCCAGTAGAGGGCGGCGGCCTTGATCCACTGCTCCTTGCGGAAGTGCACGTACGGGTAGTAGAGGCCGATCCGCTGCACTGCTGCCCTTTCACCGCGTCCTGTCGGCCTCGCCGGATGCGTCCGGGGGCCGACAGCATGCTACGCAAGCGGTGTTCGCTGCTGGTGCATAGAACGGAACCGCGCTGCTCTACTCCAGGTAGGTGCCGGCGAAGGCGCCGTCGAAGCCGAGTGCGATCAAGCCCTGTTCGACGCTGGGGTAGGTCGTCCCGTCCGGGATGGCGATCATGGCGTCGAAGAGGCCGCGGCTGATCTCGGGCTCGAGCCACTGGTTGCTGCAGCGGCAGCGGACCCAGACGTCACGGCCGTGGTTGATGAGCAGCCAGTCGCGCCGGGCCCGGCAGGCCGAGCACATCACGGGGATCCCGCGGAGGGACAGCTCCGATGGGTGGCTGAGGCAGCGCGTTGCGCCGGGTCCGCTGGGCGGCTGCGTCTCGTACCGGAGTTGCGGCAGCGGATAGCTTTCGGCGGGGGCGGCGGGCAGGACGGGGATCAGCTCTACGTGGTGGTCGGTCGTTCTGAGCACGAGCGTCATCTCCCGGTCGAGGGCCTTCTCTTCATCCGTAACAGCCGGTGGAGCCGGTTGTCCAGGTGTTTCGCGCAGTCCGGCAGGCCGGTGGCGGGCCTGCCGGACTGCTGGTCAGCGGTGCGGCGGGCGGCTGCGCGGATCCGGTGCGGCGGGCCTCGGCGAGGCCGGGGGCGTGGTCCGGACGCCGGTCCGGTTGGCCGGAGGCGTGGCGCGACTGGTGCCGACGTGCGGGCGTCGAGCGGCTTCGCCCGGGTGGGCGGGGAGCTGGGCGAGGCGGCGCAGTCGCCAGACCAGGACGTCGTTCACGTCCTCGGCCGTGTCGAGTTCGCGCATGGCGATGGCCTCCTGCAGGAGGGCCTTCGGGTCGTGGCCTGCCTGCTCGGCCTGGGCCAGGGTGGCTGCCAGGGCGTCGTTCTTCGTGTTCGTGTTGGATCGCGTGCCGTTCTCGGGCAGGGCGGCGCGGATGGTGGTCTCGTAGGTACGGCGCTGGGCTTCGGGCAAGGCTCGGCCCTGGTCGCGCAGGGCCTGCATGGGTGCGGCGGCGGCCTGGCGGTAGGCGGCGCGAAGGTGCTCGGCGGCCTGCCAGGACGCTTCGGCCTGCTGGGCGTGACCGCGTGCGGAGTGCCAGCGTGCTGCGGCCAGCGCCACCAGGACGAGGGTGGAGACGAGCATGGCGGTGGTGCCGCCGTCTTCTCCTCGGCCGAGCGCGCCTCCGGCCTGGATGATGCCCCGGGCCGCCGAGCGGATCGCCCGGGTGTCGGCGCGTTCGGCTCGGACGTGGCTGCGGGTGGCGCGTTCGAAGGAGCGTGCGGCGGCGCCAAGTTCGGCGCGGGTGGCGGCCGGGGAGGTCTGGGCGACGGCGTCCAGGAGTTCGCCGACTCCGACGAGTTGGGCTGCGGCTTCGTCGTCGTCGCTGTCCAGGAGGACTGCGGCGCGCTCGGCGATCCCGGTCGCGGTGCGTCGCCCCCGTGCGGGAGGCGACCAGTTCAACCGGCCGCTGTCTGCTTCCGGCAGCGGGGCCTCGTCGGGGGTTCCGTCGGCGAGGCGGCGCTGGATCTTCGGATAGGAAAGGTCGGGGGCCAGGGTCGAGCCCGCGAACCAGACCGGCTCGCGGTCACGGTTGCGGTCCCCGGGCAGCGCGACCGTGTAGCCGAGGACGTCACCGAAGGGGGCGTGCCGGAGCTTGACGCGCAGGCCCGCCTCACGAAGGCGGGTAAAGAACTCGGCTTCGCTGGCGGCTCCGGCGACGGCCTGGCGGACGGCTTCGCGCAGCGTCTCGCGCGGTGTCTCGGGTCGGCCGACCCGCTCCGCTTTGAAGCGCTCGGCGCTGGTGGGCGTCTTGGCTCCGGTGCCGTCGCCCGGCTTGAGCCGACGCAGGCCCATCTCCTGTTCGATGCGGCGGCATTCGGCCTGGGCCTTCTTGAAGTCGTAGTTCATCCTCGGGCGGCGCAGGTCGCCTCGGACCATGGTGGCGAGGATGTGGATGTGGTCGTCAGCGTGGCGCACCGCGACCCAGCGGCAGCCGTCAGGATCGCCTTCGGGGGCGAGGTTGACCGCGTGGACCAGGCGGCGGGCGACCATGTTCCACTCGTCGTCGGTCAGGGTCCGGTCGCCCGGGTCGGTACGCACCGAGCAGTGCCAGACGTGCTGGGCCGGCGCCTTGTCGCCGGCCTGCTTGACCCGCAGGTCCAGAGCGGCGGCAAGCCGGGCCAAGGTGACCTTGGGGTCGGGGTCGGGGCTGGTGTCACGGCCGGGGTCAGGGGCGAAGCCGTCCCAACTGCCGACGAGATGGGGGTCGGTGTGCTCGTCGCGCTTCCCGGGGCCGTACAGGTAGACGAGCAGCCCATGGGTGCGCGAGCCGCGTCGGATCTTGGGGACCATCAGAGGCGCTTCTTCACCAGGATGTCGGCCGCGTCGTCCACGCGGGTCAGGACGCGGTTCACGGTCGTCAGGGCGCGGTCGAGTTCGCCGGGAAGGGGCTTCCCTCCGGCGTTGTAGACGAAGGCGATCTGGTTGATGTTGTTGCCGACACGGGAGATGGCGGTGCGCAGGGCGACCAGCTCGTCGATGGCGGCGTCGAGCTGTTCGTTGGTGTGCACGGTGGTCGAACCGCGGGCGACAGCGAGGCCGGCGGCGGCGAGGAATCGGGCGACGGTGACGGCGCGCTGCTTGGCGGCGGCGGTGATCTCGGTCTTCTCGGTGTCGGAGAGCCGAGTCGTCGTCTTGTGGGTGCGCTGGCTCGGGTTGCGGGTGCGGCGGCGTGGCTTTCGGTCGGGGAACGCAGGTTGGCTCGGGCTCGGCTGCTCGCGCGGGGCGCGGTCGTCTGCTTCTCCTTCCACGACCGGCGCCCCCTGGTGCCGGGAGTCCGGCTGGTCCCCGTGCGCCCTCGCTCGGGGACCAGCCGGACTTCGCCCGCCCCCCTGGGCGGGGGCAAGTGCATACGACGGGCCGTAGGACCGTCGTATGCGACAACTTGCTCCGCCAGGAGCCGTCGTGGGGTCACGCTGCTGTCCGGACGTGGTGGCTGCCGGGTCGTCGGAGGTCACGGGCTCGTCTCCGGGTCGTGCTGGTGGACGTCGCGGACGACTTCCTCGATCCAGTCCATGGCGAGGACCGGGTGGTGGAGGGTCCAGGGGCGGGTGTGTGGGCGTCGTTGCACGGTCCAGGTGTTGTCGGGTCCGGCTTCGGCGCGGTGGAGGTGGCCGAGCTGGTGCAGGACCGTCAGCCAGGAGTCGACCTCGGCCGGTGTGGCAGGGTTCGTGCGCATGGCGGTGCTCTCCGGTTCGCTTCAGGAAGTCGTGGGGCGCGTGACCGAGGTCGGGTGACCGGCCGAGGTGTCCGGCTCGGTCACCCGACCCCGTGCTGTCCGGTCAGCTCCGGGAGGAGGAGGCGGGCTGTCCGTGCTGTTGGCGGAGCTGGACCATCAGGGCGGTCAGCGTGTCGCTGGACAGCGGGATCTGCTGACCTCGGATCGCCTGGGCGACCACCTTGCGGGTCAGTTTGTCCTCGGCCCTGACCGCTGACCGGGCGATCTCCAGCAGCGCCTCGGTGTCCGGGTCAGATCGCCGGCCACCAGTCGTCCGGGTGTCCGGGTCAGTTACCGGCGAGGGGGTGACCGACCGGTCAGTGGCCGGCGGGAGCCTGTCCGGGTGACCTGTGACCGGCTCGGTGCCAGCCGGTCGGTCGCTGACCGCCGGGACGGTGTCCGGCTGTCCGGCCAGGTCAGCGGCCTTGGTCCCCCTGTCGAGGCGACCGATGTCCGGGCGGGTGGTGTCCGCCGGGGCGCGGTCCACGGTCGATGTCCGGGCTGCCGGGTGACCCTTGTCCAGGGACAGCCGGGGCCTGTCGGTCAGGGCGCTGACCGGCTGTCCGGCGCTGACCTGACCGGGGTGGGTCTGCGGCTGACCGGCCCGGTCAGTCCGAGTGACCGGGATGCGCTCGGCCTGACCGCGCTGACCGGCCTGACCGAGGTCATCGCGGTCACCTCGGCCACCTCGGCCACTGTCCTTGACCGGCCCCCGTGCGATGAGGATGTAGAGGTGGACCGCTCCGGCCAGGGCGAGCGGGGCGATGGTGGACAGCACCGCGACCACTGTGTCCCCGAGCCTCAACCCGGTGACCGAGGAGGATTCCTCGTTGAGCCTGACCGCGTGCAGCGCGTTGGCCCAGATGCTGGCGGCGGTGGCCGTACCGAAGAGCGTCCAGACGTAGAGCCGGGCGCGCAGGGACGCTTCTCGCAGGACCAGCAGGGCCCGGACGCCGTAGGCGATGAACCCGTCGATCACCAGCGGGAAGAGGTAGGTCAGGAGACCGCGAACGTGGATGGCAACGGCCATCTGCTGGAGAGCGTCGTAGCTCAGGGCACATCCCGCGCCGCCGAGGGCGATGACGACCGCGCGGTCCCATCCGGTGATGTGCGCCGTCTTGGGCGTGCTCGCGATGGTCACGCCGCCGTCCCGAAGTCGTCGCGGCCCAAGCGCTCGCCGTCGGTCTCGGGGGGCGCGGTGGCCTTCGTGGAATTCTTCAGGTCTCGGTTGCGAAGGGCTCGGCGGGTCTCGCGGTACAGCTTCTGGGCGTGTTCCTCGGTGATCTTCAGGAGCCAGGCCAGGCGCTGTTCGGACAGGCCGTGCCGGTAGGCGGCGTGGACCACCGCGCGGCGTTCGGACTTGGTGAGGTGGACGTCGCGCCCGGCGACGGTGGCGTTGACGCGGCTGTAGTCGAGGCGGCTGGCGAGCTTCTCGTGCAGCGGCGCGCGTTCCTCCTCCGTCATTCCTCCCCGGATGCCGTGGGTGTCGCCGCCTTCGAGAGCGGCGTCGAGGCAGGTGCGGCGGACCGGGCACTGGCCGCACAGTGACTTCGCAGTGGTGATCTTGGCGGTCTCGTCGGGCTCGGGGAAGAAGATTTCGGGGTCCACCGGGTTGTACTCGGTGCTTTGGCAGACGGCCTGGTCCTGCCAGGTGTGGTCGCCGAGCAACCGGTGGCGGGCAGGGGGGATCGTCGTGGGGGTCATGCGGATTGCTCCGATCGCTCTCCGCGCGCAGGGGCGTCGGCGGAGGGGTGCGCTGGGTCGGGAGGTGCGAGGGGCGGCGCGTTGGGGCGCGGCCCGGCGTGGCGGCCTGCGGCCAGGTCAGGCGGCCGTGCGGTGGCGTCTGCGGTCGACCGGCTCGAACTCGACCCGGGTGGTCATCTGCGCGAGTCGGGAGGTGACGCGGTCGCCAAGGTAGGCCCGGAGGTCTTTGATCGCCAGGTTGGTGGTGATCAGCGTCGGGAGCATGTGGTTGTACCGGCGGTTGATCAGCCGGTACGTCACTTCCTCGACCCATTCGCTGGCCTTCGCCGCGCCGAGGTCGTCGATGATCAGCAGCGGGCAGCGGCTGACGGCCGCCAGCTCCCGCTCGCTGTCCACCCCGGCACGGGGGCGCAGGTCGGCGTACAGGTCAGCGGCGGTGGTCGCGCGCCAGCGCACGCCGACGCCGCTCTGCACCAGTCGTCGGACCGCGCCGTACGCCTGGTGGGTCTTGCCGACGCCGACCACCCCGGCCATCAGCAGGCTCGGGCCGGTGGTCACCTGCCGCCGGGCTCCCAGGCTGGGAGCCGCAGCCTGCCGGGCGACGTCGCGGACCCAAGCCAGGACCTGCGGATGGTCGGCCACCGCGCCCTGGTAGCGCGGCGGCATCCCGGCCAACAGGGCGTCCAGCGGGGAGAAGGGTTCAGGTTCGTCTGCCAGCGCAGCGATGGCGGCCGGGTCGATGTCTCGGGCGGCCAGGATTCGGGCCATCCGGTCCAGGGTGCCGGCGTTGCCGAGGGTCTGCGGGTCGCGGGTTTGGGTGCGCATCACAGCTCCTCGGCGTAGGCGGCGACAGCGTCGATCGGGTTGGTCCACGCCTGGTGAGCGGGCACGGTAGGCCGGATTCCCGGCCGCGCCAAACCGGCGGAGCGTGAGTTCATGGCCTCGTTGACCATGCTGGCCAGCACGCTCGGGTGCTTGGGGTTGGCGGCGAAGTTCTGCAGCCCTGCCCTGATGTACTCCGGGGCGATCCCCTCTGCCAGGAGCTTCTTCGCGATCCGCCCGAGGTGACCGATCACCTCGCTGGGTGGGCGCTCGTCGCAGGCGGCGATGTACTCGCCGACGAGCTGGTTGGCTGAGACGGGGGTGGCGGGCGCTGTGCGCCCCGTAGGGAATGAAGATCCAGGATCCAAGATCCTAGATCCAGGCGCCAAGCCCTCTCCGAGGTTTCGGGGAGCCTTCAGGGAGTCTTCGGGGAATGCCGTCTGACCTCCGGTTTTCTTGCCGATGTGGTCAGGGGTGCCGGCTGGGCCGACGACGGCGTCCTGTTGGGCTGTCGGGGCCTCGCTTCGGGGGACGGGCGGCATGGGAGCGGGATGTGCGGGCAGATCGAGGGCTCGGGGAGTACTCGGCGAAGTCTCGGCGAGCCCTCGGGTAGGGATCGGCGACGCCTCGGTGCGCTTGGCGCAGGTCCCCTTGCAGGGGCCGCAGCGGTCCGCCGTGTGATGCTGTGGGCAGGAGGGCAGTCGCGACTGACTGGGCTTGTCGATCTTCTGATGCTCGGACCAGGTCACGACGTGGAGGTAGCGCCTTCCGTCGCAGCCGGTGTACCGGCAGAGCAGTCCGGCATTGGCGAGCTGCTGAAGGTCATCCTCGACGTGGACCGAGGTGTGCTCGGCCCGCAGGGGCCAGAGCAAGCCCGCGACGATCGCGGCGTTGTCGCGATGGCGGCCCTGGTCGTCGGCCTGGGTGAGGAGGCCGAAGAAGGTCCGTTCGGCCTCGACGCTCACCTCAGCGAGCGACTCGGAGAAGAATGCCTCCGGCTTGATGGTTCGGATCCGCGCCATGTCAGCAACCCCGGCCGACGGCGGCGACGAGGTCGCTGCGGGTGAGAGGCGCGGCGGCGAGGTCGAAGGTGCGGGGCCGGCTCCAGTCCACGCCCGGCCACACCCGCAGGACCCAGCGGGCCGCGACCCTGGCCGTCGTCCGGCTCAGCTCGATCGCGTCCCCGTCCACGTCCTTCACGATGGCGTTCAGGTGGGGCCACGCTTGCCTGGGTTCGGTGAGGCTGACGCGGACGGTGGCCGCTCCAGGGATCATGTCGGCGAGCTGGGCCGCGAGGCGGTGCTGGCGGGCTGCGTCCGGGCATGCCGGGATTCCGCTCGGCATGACGTGCATGCGATACTCCGTTGTTCGTAGGAGCGCGGTGCGGCGGTTCTCGTGCAAAAGCCCCGCCGCCCGCGAGATGTGAATCGGTGTCCTTCGGGGTGCCGGTCCGGCGCCCAGGAGTCGCAAGCTCCCGGGCGCCGGTCACACGAGCACCCCTATGGGCGTCAGCCCGATCGGGCACTAAGCGCCATCGATACCCCCCTCTTCCATCACTGAAGTGTCCGACAGGGAGAACATACACTCCAGTGATCGAACCAACCAACCACTAAAGTGCAACCAACACAGTGGCTGGGGTGCATCATGGAATACACTTCAGTGCCGAAGCTTCGGCATCAACGCGACAGAGGACCTACAGGCATGGCGAGAACCCACAGCAGCGCCGGGCGCTCCTCGGTGGCCGCCAAGCTGAACCACCTCATCGCAACCAGGCTCTCACCGAGCGGCAAGCCCTACACCAACCCGCAAATCGTCCAGGGGGTCGCCGACGCGGCCGGCCCCGAGGGAACCACGATCTCGCTCAGCGCCATCGCGCAGTTGCGATCGGGCGCCAAGCCCAATCCGACGGTCAACACACTCAAGGCGCTGGCCCGGTTCTTCAAAGTGCCTGCCACCTACTTCCTGGACGACGAAGGCGAAGCCGCCAGTCAGCGGCACGACATGGAGGACAGCCCCGCCGCTTCGGTGGCCAGCGACGAGAACGATCACCTTCAGGCGGCCCAGGAGCTGCTGACCGCGATCAAGGACAACGACGTACGCGGCATCGCTTTCCGAGCGAATGGCCTGTCGGCCGACAGTCTCCGAATGATCAAGACCGTCATCGAGCAGGCCAGAAAACTGGAAGGGCTGGACAGCCAACAGTCCGAGTAATTTGCCCACTTGGGAAAGATGATCATTTCCCGAACCCTCAGCAACGAGGGGGCGATTGGCATATGAAACCATCTGTCGTGTTCACTACTCCTGGCACCCAGGGATAGCCCTGGGTGCCAGCTTCGTGTGCGATTTTACGAACCTGCCTTCTTGATCATGCTGCTCAGAGGGCAGCGGCGGCAGGATAAGGAACGACCCATGTTCAGAAGGCGCCGAGCCCGGCACGAGGAACAGCTGCGGGCAATATGCGAAACGCAGCTCAGGGGAATGATCTTCCCCAAGCCGTTCGACATCGATGAATTCCTCCGGCGCCTCTCAGTGCACCGCAAGCGCCCCCTTCACGTGCATGAGCTACCTGACGTGGACGTAACAGGCGCCCCGTGCGGAGTGTGGCTGGCTTTCGAGAGCGAGGACCACCTTTTCCACCTCCGAGGCATCAGCCGGCGTCATCGCGCTCAGGTGCTCAAGCACGAGACCGCGCATATCCTGCTCGGCCACCGCATGAGCATGGACATCCAGGCGTTCGCCGACGTTCTGCCGAGCGAGATCGACCGCGAGGCGGTCCAGAGCGCGTTCGGCCGCACCAGTTACGACACGGCCCAGGAACGCGATGCCGAACTCGCCGCCTCCCTCCTCGACGAACTCATCGAGGACCTCTCCCCTGATCCATACGCGAGCGGCCGGAACGACGTGCTGGCCCGCCTTGACGACGCTCTCGGTCACCCCGTGAAGGACCGCCGCTCATGAACCTGTCACACCAGACCGCGACCGCCGGTCTGCTCTGGGTGGTGGCTATTTGGCGCCTTCCTTCCGCGACCAACTCACGGAAGCAGCGCACGCTGTGGGGCGCCTTCGCGGCCCTCGCGGTTGCCATGACGTTCGCGATTCCCGCGCTGGCCCATGCCGTGGACAGCGCCACGGGGGTGAACAGTCTGGCTACCTTGATTAAGCACCTCTTCGGTGTAGTGGCCTCCAGCGCCGTCCTGGAATTCGTCATCGCAGTGGTTCGCCCGCGCGGCTTCCTACCCGGGAGCGTGCGGCGCAGCATGACACTCAGCGCCATGGCCGCCATGATCGTTTTCTTCGCGTTGTCCCCGCGTATGCACGAATCCATGGACTTCTTCGAGGAGAGCAGCGGTTCCGCTTCCCCCACGATCTACATGACCGTCTTCGTCCTGTACATCGGTACAGCCATGACGGTAGCGACATGGCTCTTTCTCAGTGCGAGCCGAATCGCTCCATCAGGATGGCTGCGTAGTGGGCTCCGCATCCTGGGAGCGGGAACTGCCGTCGGTATCGCCTACTCCGCCCAACGCGCCGTCTTCCTGGTTCTTCTGGCCCTCGGCCACGACCAAACCGACAGCAAGAACACGGAAAACGCTCTTTCGACGGTGCTGAAGACGGTCGCCATCCTGCTCATCCTTCTCGGTAGTTGCCTCCCACCCATTCCAGTCATGCTGCAGACCCTCCACAACGTGTGTGCCCTGCGCCGCCTCGCGCCTCTGTGGCAGGGCCTCTCCGCGAGCACCCCCCACGTTGTACTCAAGGCCCCGATCCAAAGGCACCGCATCAGCCTTCGCCTACACCGCCGGATCATCGAGATCAACGACGCTTCCGTCACCTTGCGGGAGTACGTTCCCACCGCGCTCAAAACCGAGGCCCGCAAAAAGGCCGCGGCATCCGGGCTAGCCGATGAGGCTATGGAGGCAGTCGCTGAAGCGTGCTGGCTCGCCGCCGCGTCCAAGCGAGCGCAGCTGGGTTACGGCCCACTCAAGGGGCTACCCCACCCCACCCCCGGTGCCGTCGACCTCGATCCGGACAACGAGCTGCGCTGGCTCTCCCAGGTCAGCGCGGCGTACCACACACACCCACTCGTCCAAGCTTTCGCGGATGCGCACGCCCACGCCACGCCGCACCCCCAGCACCAGGAAGCAGCATGACCAGCGCCACCGCCCCCCGCACCACCGCCGAGTCCCGCATAGCGCGGGTGCTCACCGATGGGCTCGAACCGAAGAACTGGATCATCGCGGTCACCGTGTTGATCGGATGGCATGCCGGACGCTTCGCCGGAGTCGGCTGGGGACTTCTCGGCGCCGTGTTCTGCGGCGTCATCCCCATCCTCTTTATCAAGTTCGGCGAGCGCCGAGGGTATTGGGGCGACAGGCACGTACGCAGAAGGCAGGACCGCCTGATCGTCATCCCCGGCATTATGGCCTCGGTCATCATCGGCATGACGCTGATGATCGTCTTCAGCGCCCCGCAGGAGATGATCGCCCTGACAGCAGCGATGCTCGCTACTCTGGTGGCCATCCTCGCCATCACCACCGCCTGGAAGATCAGCGTGCACGGCGCCGTCTCCGCCGGAGCCGTGATCATGCTCGCGCAGGCATACGGCCCCTGGATGCTTCTCGGGTACGCCCCTGTGGCACTCGTCGGCTGGTCGCGCATCGAACTGCGCGACCACACCCCCGCGCAAGTCATCGCCGGTACCGCCCTCGGAACCCTGGTCGCCGCCACCACCTTCGCGACACTGCGCTGACAAGAGCACGAGTCCACGGACCGTACACGGAGAGGATGACGGGCGCGCGGGGGAACTCGGCGCTGATGCGGGCCTACGTGAAGGCCGCTACAAAAACCCCGTCCAGTGCCACGGACGCAATCCGCTGTGACCGCGGAGGCAGTCAACGCGGTGCTGAGCCTCGGCTTGCCACTGCTGGTTGCTGGCCGCGTGCTGGGCGGCATAGGTCACCATGCGCAACTCCCGGGCACCCGCCAGGGGTTTCGTAGCCGGCCCACGTGGTCACGTCGTGCCCGTAGATGTCGCAGCCAGGGAGCTTGCGGCCATCGTTTCGTCCATGGTGGCGACGCCGCTGGCGGCCAGGAGGCTCGCCGTTTTCAACTTGCCGTCCGGCAGATCAAGAACGGTCGCGTCGGATCAGTGCATCGTAAGCACCGAAGTTGGGAACTGACTCCCAGTTGCTGGCGACGTCAATGCCCTGACGGCTTTCCTTTGATTCCTCGCCATCGACCTCTACAGTGCGCCGCATGATTCCGTCGGTGGTGAACTCGTAGGATTCCGTGCGTTCCGCGTCCGCATATCCGCCTCGCTCCGGCGAATCGCCGTAGCCGTATGAGGTTGCTGTTTCCAGGAAGAGAGAGCCGTTGACGAGAGTGAACGTGTAGTCGAGGGAGTCGCGGCCCTGCTCATCCATGAAAATGACCGAGGTGTACCCCGTTTCCAGGCGGACTTCCACGCGCAACGTCGCGACGGGGTGATCGTCGGGGAAGGCAACAGCGGTGTACAACTGGCCGGACGCATGCCTGGCTTGCGCCTGTTCGGGCGTCAGCGGGTTCATGGGCGCCTCGGTGAGGTTGTTCCACTGCTCGCAGTAGGTCCAGTTCATTGCTGATTCAGCCCGTGCCCTTCGGTAGCCGGTAGACGAAGCCCTGCACGTCCCGGATTATCACGTTATGGTCCACCGCTTCCTTGAGTGCCCATTCTGGCACAGGCTGGGACTGAACCGGGACTTCCAGATAGTACTTACCCTTCAGGGGTTTTCCGATCAGCTGCGGGTATTCCCTGCGCGCCTTTGGCGTGTCCGGGATCTTTGTTCCCGCCTTGTACTTCTGGTTGATCTCACGCAGATAGTTCCTGAACGTGTCCGGCTTGATCTTCCATATCTGTGTCTGCTTGCGCGATACGATCTCCTTTCCGGGCCGGTACGAGTCCAGGACTTTCCCGTTTTCCAGGTAGACCTCGTTTGCCGGGTAGCGCGGCCAGTTGTCTTCGTTGAACTGCCGTCCCTCGTTCCACTTGTCACGCAGCCACTGCGGGACTTCGCCGCGCTTCCCTCCGCTCGACTCACCAGGACCGGCTTCCCCTGCCCCGACCGCCATCAGCACGACACCGGCCGTCCCGAGGACGCCGGCGTTGAGGATGGCTTCGGCCGTGACTGCACCGGCAACTCCGCCCCCAGCAAGCGCGAGGCCCGCGGGAGGGAACAGGGCGAGCAGGGAGAGCAGGAGGAGGGCGAAGCCGAGGTAGACCAGGAACGTGTTCAGCGCATCGAGGAGATGGAACGTGTGGATCGCCCTGCCGCCGGGGCCCGCGCTGCCGAACCCCCGCCACAGCAATAGCGCGCCGGTGGTCGCCGCCCCCAGCGCGGTCGCGACACGGAAGCGGTGCGCCGCCAACAGCTCCCCCATCGGCTGGACCGACGCTGTCCGCCAGGTCCGCAACAGGGTGATGAGCTGGTAGGCGATCCAGGCCAGGGCGATGATGCCGAAGCCCATGAGAATCTTCGGCCCTGGACCGGTGCTGAAGAACTTCTGAAGGCCGGCAGTCGGGGTGAACGAACCGACAACCAGGAACAGAACCGAGGGAAGCACGAGCACGCACGGAATCAGCAGCAGCCATCGTCGTCGAGAACCGCGGACCGCTCGGATGCCCTTCTGCAGTTCCCGGATGTCCACCCTCTGCCAGGCACGTTGGTTGTCGGACGCGTCCATCCGGGCAGTGATCCCGGCGACCGCGCGGCGGAGTTCCTCGGTGGCGTCGGGCGGCGCCGACGCGGCTGCATACAGCAATGAACGCCGGACCCTGACATAGCGCAGTGCGATCAGCGCGCTCCACGGCAGACGCCAGGCCGCGTACCGCAGCAGTGCTCCCGCGCTGTCGCCGTCAGCTCTTTCAGAAGCAAGAAGTACGCCCGGCATGGTGCGCTTCCCGCGGTAGATCTGACGCAGGTCGACGACCATGGCGATGGCCAGGCACACGAGCGGCGCCGCCCACGCCCTCGTGTCCAGGGTTTCGAGCCACTGCGTGGCGTGACTGGTGGGCTTCTGGGCCGCGTAGTTGTTCACCGTGTGAGGGATGACAGCGGCCGTGATCGGGAGTATCGAGAACAGACGCGTCCAACCCCGTCCGCGCCACAGAAGCCCAACCCCGAAGCCGGCCAGCGCCGTCCACACCAGGTGAGAGAAGGTCTGAGTGCCGGGAGGTCCCGTCAAGTCCGCCTGGCTGAACGGCGCCGGGAGCCAGGCCGTGAACACCTGTCCTGGGCCCGGCACATAGGGCGGGGACAGACTGTCGGGGATGATCCAGCCCCCATCACGGACCAACGCCCTGTGTGCGTCCAGGCCGTACCGCAGTACCGACTCCAGCAGCCCGAACCCGCCGCCGAGAGCCGCGCCCAACACCACGAAGTCGGTCAGCCCCCACTGGCGGCGAAGCTTCGGACTCAACCCGACCAGCAGCAGCGGGGAGACCTTGATCAGTTCCTCCACCCAGGGAGCCACCGTGTAGCTGGTGGTGTTCACCACCGTCGCCAGGGACTGTCCCGACTGGTCCGCGTAGAGGCGGGTGTAGGCAAGTTGCACCAACGCTGTCGCCACGCCGCACCCGTACACGCCCACCGCGAGTGCCAGCAGCACGGTCGATAATCGCACCGAACGCGTCGGCCCGGAAACGGCGAACAGCTGCAGCACACCCCAGACGGCTGCCACCGCCATCATCAACGTCACGCCAGGCCCCCGATGCGCCGAAGCAACATTAAGTTCGCGATAGTGAATGAGATGCTATTCATGTGACTGCTTTGGCGGCAAGCGAGTTGCCTCGCCGGACAGGATGGTTACAAGCAAGATGCAAACGACCCCTCTGTGGAGATAAGCCATGAGGGCGAGGTGCCCGCCGCCGACACGACGTTGACCGTCCGCGAGTACGTCTGGCACTCCTACGGCGCTTCCGGGCCAGGGGCGCGAGGTCCAGCCGAACAACGCGATCCACTGTCGACCTGTTGCGACACCGACGTACCAGCGCACTTCGAGTCACCGCTACTGCACCTCAACAGGGGCCGCCGAAGCGTTGCCGAGCCCGATCCCGGTTTGGTCGACGGCCTGGCGGAGGGAAGCAGCCGCTGCTGCGATCAACTCGCGGTCACGCAAATGGATCGCGTGAACCAGGTCCTCGCCCGCAGCCAGCACCGACATGTGCTCGAGAACAAGCAGCTCGGACTCCGAGAGCACCCGACAGTACCCCTTGAAGAACCAGTCACGCAGGTTTGGCTGCCGGGCCCACAACAGTGCCGGCCGCGCGAAATCGATGACGGCAGCCATGATCTGCGACCGGCCGAACCCTGTGAGGGACAGGGCCTGGGACTGGCTTCTCCACTCCCAGGCTGCGGGACCGAACGTGCCATGGCAGAAGGCGGCCGGCAACTCCCGAACGTGTTCCAGCACCATGGACGCGGAACTCTCAACGGCGCTGGCTTGTGCCATGGTCGGCATTCCACTGATTTGGCGGACCATGGCACGGATGCGCTGCACGTACAGCTCGGTCGCCCGTCTCGCTTGGATGCACGCTTTCTGAGTGCGACCAGCACTGTCGTGCAGCACTCGCAGTAGCTGACCTGCGTCCTCGTGAACTCGCGGCAGTTGCTGGAGCTTTGCGTTCTCGACACGCCATCCCCTGGGCTGCACGGTCAGCAAGCTCCTGAGTCTGGGCTCGCCAGCGAGCAGGCGTGAGCTGTGGCTGGGACCGAGACGACGGATGGCGTGCCGGTGTGCGTAGATCTCCCGACGGAAGTCGTTGTCCGTGCGCGTGAGCCGGAGGTCGATGAGGCCCTGTGGCGAGGACATGCGCCACGTCCGAGCCCCGCTCAGATCGGTCGGCAGCGGCCAGGCGGCGTGCCTTCCCACATAGCCTCGGGCCCAGTCCGCGGCCTCAGCCGGTATGACGGTCGATGTCATTGCACTCTTCCAGAAGGGTCAAAATAGGACGTGCTGGTTGGGCGCCACAGTGCGTTCCGGAGACGTCGGGGCAGGGACCTGTCCCGTTCGCTCGTTCTGCAGCTCCCACAACTCGCGGAACAGGCCGCCGTGGTCCGCCAGGAGTTCGGCGAACGTGCCGCTCTGGACGACCCGCCCCTTGTTGAGGACCACGATGCGGTCGGCGACGGCCACATTGGTGAGGCGATGGGTGACGAGGACGACGGCGCGGTCTGCGGCGTGACTGCGTAGGCCGGAGAAGATGCGGTGTTCGGCTCTCGGGTCCAGTGCCGCGGTCGGCTCGTCCAGGACAAGCAGGCCGGCCGGGCGGTGGAAGGCTCGCGCGATCGCGATGCGTTGCCACTGTCCGCCGGACAGTTCCTGCCCGCCCCACCACTCCTTGGCTAGTAGCGTGTTCAGGCCGCTGCGGAGATCGTCAATGACCTCGTCGGCGCCAGCCGCCCGAGCAGCGTTGAGGACACGCTCGTCCCCCTCGTCCGTAGGCTGACCCAGGTTGATGTTCTCCCGCGCGGAGAGTGGCCAGCATGCGAAGTTCTGCGGCACTACGGCGACCCGTGACCAGGCGGCGTGTGCGTCGATGGTCCTGGTGTCGGTGCCGTCCCAGGCGATCAGTCCGTGATCGGGAAGGTACAGCGCCGACAGGAGTTTGCTGAGGGTGGTCTTGCCTGATCCGTTCTCGCCCACGAGCGCCAGGACCTCGCCACGTCGGACTTCCAGGGAGACCCCGTCGAGGGCGGGCCGGTCGGCGCTGGGGTATCGGAAGGTGATGTTCTCGGCGCGTACGACCGTGGGGCCGGTGGGGGTCTCGGTACCACGGTTGATGCGGTGGCCGCCGGCTTCGTCGATGAAGTCGGCCCAGTCATCCAGGTACATACCGGTGCGGAAGAGTTGGGCGCCGTAGCCGATGACCCCGTCGAGGCTGGTACTGACGCGGCCCAGGGCGAGGAACGCGGTGCCCAGGGCAGCCACGGTGATATGTCCAGTGACCACGAGCAGGCCGAGGGCCGCCCAGACCACTGCGCTGGCGAAGCCGCCCGCGGCGCCGCCAAGCAGCGAGATCTTGGCGCTGTGCAGGGCGGCCTCGTCGGTGGTCTTGTCGATCTCCTCTCCGGTGGCGCGGTATCTGCCGATCAGGAAGTCGGCCATCGTCCCGGACCGGATCTGGTCCGAGGTCTGCTTGTCGACGAGGTACCAGCGCAGCATCCCCAGCAGCCGACGGTCCTTCGCGGTGGTACGCGACGCGATGTACGTGACGCGTGCTGCCCGGACACTCGCCAAGCCCTTGGGAAGCGCCGCGAGGATGAGCAACGGCAGCAGGATCGGATGCACAGCCGTCAGGGCACAGAAGGACGCGATCAGCGAAGCGGCCGCTCCGAGGATGTACTGACACTGTGTGAGCAGATCACGGGATACCTCCACGCCACGGTCAGCGGCATCCCAGCGGTCGTTGTACCCCGGGTTGTCGTACGCGGACAGCTCCGCATGCGTCGCGGCATCCAACAACTTCAGTTCGGCTTCGCGGGAGATCCTGGGAGCGAGTCGTGCCGAGAGCGCCGTGCTCGCGATACCAAGCAGAGCACGCAGTCCAATGGCTCCGACCACCACAGCCAGCGAGGGAGCCGCAGCCCGAAGTTGGTCCGCAGACAGGTGCCCGGACGCGATCACGGGCTTGATCACGCCAGTAGTGGCGACCAGCCCGAAGGCTTCCAATACCCCGGAAGCCACCTCACAGAGAAGCAAAGCGATCACGGAGTTGCGATCCACCTGCCAGCCGAGTCCCAAGGCTCGCCGCATCAGTTGCGGCATACGGCGGGCCATGGCACGCGTCGTGATCGCGTTGGCCACCTCGAGGCGACGGTCCCCTTGTCCGAAGAACTTCAGCTGCTCATCCGGTTGTTCTGTCTCTGTCACGGATGGGGTGTCTTCCATCGACTGTGTCATCAGCGCCTTCCCTCCTGCACCTTGGCGCTCTGCGGCATGGGCATGGCGTGCACGCCGACGGTTGAGGACGATTGGCGTAGACCGATCACTGCGTGGTCCAAGACGTCTCCGTGAGGGTGGGTAGGGGTAAGCCGACCTTTGGCGTGCATGTGGACGTGGCTGAGGTGAGGGAGTTCGTCACGAGCCGCTTCCGCCCGCTGAGAGGTCGGATAGAGCGTCTTCGAGTTCGTCGAGGTGGTTCAGCAGCAGCCGGATCGTGGTCTGCCGCTCCCGCCAGTGCTGCTTCAGGTCAGCCTCGGCGGCTGGCGGGAGCCCGTATTCGGCGGTCGTGGCGCCGTAGAAGCTGAACAGCATGTACAGCAGCGCGATCCGTGCACAGGACCGCACCTCCCCCACGGGGAGGCCCGGGTTCTCGGCGAGATATGCGCGGACCATCGCCAGCGCGCAGGCGATCCACTCCGGGCTGTTGGCCACAGTGCGGGGGTCGAAAGCGGCCCTGCCCAGTTCCCAGGCCGGCATGGCACGTGTGCCACGGAAGTCGATGACACCGGTGACGGCATCGGCGAGGACGATCAGATTGGTTCGGGAGAGGTCCGCGTGCAGGGCCTGCTCCACCAGCTCGTTCGGCAGCCGCTCCCGCAACCGGTGCGCATGCTCGTACAGGTCTTCTCGCCGCTGATCGAGGTCCATCTGTAATTGGTCAAGATCACCGTGCCCCTGTCCGAGCGCCGTGGTCAGCACACCGCTGCACCTCTTCGCGGCGTCTTCCACGCTGCCCGTCCGCCAACGGGAGTGCTGCACCTTCTGCGGCATCGGGTAGGCAGCGAGCGCACGGTGCATACGCCCCATCACGACACCGAGGTGTTCAGCCAGGGCAACTGACATCGCGGAACTTGACACCCCTCCGGGCGCCTCCTCGGTCACCGCCCAGGCACAGCCCTCGGCGATCGTGACGAGATCACCGTCCACGTCCGGCCATACGCGTGGGACGGGGATCCCGGCGGCCCGACAGTACTCCGACATGTCCCAGGCGTTCCGTGCCGCAACCAGGACTGACGTGGGTCGGTACTCCTTGACGTACAGCCGCCGTCCGTCCTCGGTCAGGACCCACCGGTTGATCGTGTCAGTGCCCATGTGCACCGGCTCGACCACGCCGACAACGAGCCCGTACCTGTCCTCCAGCACATCAGCCATCAGTGCCGCGCCGAAGTCGGGGTCGTTCACGTCCATTGCCGATCCTTGGTAGATGAAGGTCGACGAGCGGTGAGCACCGTGAAGGCGTTGTCCTCCAACAGGTGCCCGTCGTCCGTGAGCGGGGTGAGCCTCTCGGTGAGGCCCGCCTCGAACGCGCGGCGGTCGTTGCCGAACAGGCGCGGTGATGCGAACGAGGTCGAGTACAGGTAGCCGATGACCTGCGTGATCGTCCATAGTCGGCGCACAGGGATGACCGTGCTGGTCACGTCCGAGAAGGCGGAACTGCGCAGCACCTCCTCGTACGGTGGGCCAGGTGAGCCGAAGGTGCCGTCACCTGCGCGCCGTTCCTCGCCGAGGAACTCCTGGACGACATCCCGTGCGGCCCGTTGCCAGGTACTGCCGGCGGTCCACAGACTGCGGTCGCTGAACACGGCGACAGCGCCGTCCGGGGCAACGTACTCATCGAGCCGTTCGAGCAAACGGGGCTGGTCCAGCCAGTGGAAGACACGTCCGCAGGTCACGAGTTGCGGAAGCCATCCGCCCGGAGGCGCGAAGTCCTCGGCAAGGCCGTGCCAGAGGCGCAGCCGATGTGTCGGGGGGAGGCAGGGGCGGAGCACTCCTTCGGCCTCGGCGAGCATCGCGGCGTCCGCGTCGATCGCGAAGACGTCATCGAAGTAGGGCATGAGAGCGTAGGCGACGGTGCCCGGACCGGTACCGATGTCCAGCAGGCGTCGCGGCGAGGTCTCGGGAGCCGCCTCATCGAGCAGCCGTGCCAGTTCTTCTGGGATCACGGGGCGGAAGCGCCGGTAGTAAGAGGCAGTTCCGGAGAAGGCGTTCATGCCCGCCACCCACTCCACACGCGGCCGGGATGCTCAAGGCGCAGGTTGTCCAGCATGGTGTGCGCTTCGTCGACGAGACCACGGTCGTGGTGTTGGACGCCCCAGGTCAGCGAGTCGACCGCATCCAGGGCTCCGTACACCCGGCACGCGGCCAACTCCTCCTCGCTGAGAGGCCGGCCGTATCCGTGGTGAAACGCGGCATCGAGATCAGGGTGCTGAACGAGGACCCGGTAGCGGAGACGGCTGAGGTCCCGACGACATGCGGGCTGCATTTCGGCTCGCTCGAAATCGATGATCCGCAGCAGTTGCTCCGCCTCGTCCCACATCCAGTTCTTGGGCATGTAGTCGCCGTGTCCGGCGACCTGCGGCAGGCGCGGCGGAGCCTCTCCGAGGAGCGCACGTGCCACCGAGCTCTCGTGCTCCGGCATGTACGGGGCCGCAGAGTGCAGCAGGCGTGCGACGGTCTCGTCCCACTGCTCTTGAGGCACGTCTGCGCCAGGTTCGGCAGCCGCCGCAGCATGTTGCCGGGAGAGGAGCTCGCCCGCCTGCCCATAGGCCTTCCGCTCCTGCTCGGTCGGCAGTCGGAGCGTGTCGAGGCTGTGCCCGGCCACCGCGGTGAGGAGGACGGTGCGTGACTCGGCGTCCGAGGCGAGGAGCTCGGGCGCCCGGCCCGTCTTGAGAGAGACTGTCCACTTGCGGTAGGCGTTGACCTCCCTGGCGTGCAGTTTCGGCCCCGCATGCACCTTGGCGAACCACCTCTCGCCGCCTGGCGCGTGGATCTCCCATACGGACGGACGAATATCCCCCGGCCTGGGATGTTCCCGCGCCACGGTGTAGGTGTCGGTTACCGACCCCACCAAACGGTGGAGTGCGTCAGGCATATCGGTCACCTTGATGCCCTTTCACTCGCCGAGCCACTCATCCCGTAGTAACCCACTGTGATCACCTGCATGCCGTGGGTGCTCATCAGTGCTCGCGTAGCTTGCCAGGGACCACTGACAACGGGCGCTGAGCTGGGCATATGGGAACCAGATCAGCGCAGCACCGGCTCAGCGGCACCGGCCCGAATCAGCTCGGCCGACGCCGGGGTTCCAGATGGACGGGCAGCGTCCGGCTCCCGTTGATCAGGAGGCCCCGGCGAAAGTTCAGGCCGCGGGGGTCGATGTGGTGCAGGGCCTGATCCCGTGCGGCGACCTCTTTGTTGCCAGTGGGCGGCACGGGCTCGGAAGCACGCGGCCAGTCCGACGACGGCGACGGACACAGCGGCCCAGACCAAGGGCACCGCGACGGCTATCTCGTGTCTCATCAGTTCTTTCACTGAGATCGAAGGAGTTGCGAAGCAGAGTGGGGGCGGCCTGCCAGCGTGGGGCTCACCGATGGGGGGGCCGACTAGACCTTGATCGAGCTGATCATCTGGGCGAGGCTCGCCACGACCTTCGAGACCGTCGGCGCAAGCGAGGAACTGGCGAGGTAGAAGCCGAACATCGTGCAGACGACGGCATGCCCGCCCTTCAACCCGCCCTTCTTGACGAGCAAGAACGTGATGATCCCCAGAAGGACGACCGCCGAGACGCTAACTGCCACGCCGCTCTCCGAAGCTGCGGACGCCGGCGGACCGCGTCAAGGACAGCCAATGCAGGAGGGTGGGAGCGTCCGTGCACGCACGACGGTTGTCGGGCGGGAACAACCAGACCCCTGAGCAGCGTGAATACGTCATCGTCGGGCCCACAGCCGTGCACTCCCACGCGCCTGCACGACATACGGTCTGGGGTGCGTGCCAACGGTATGCCGTATCCGATTCGACCGGGATGTGAATCCGGGCGTGTGAGATGCAGCAGAGAACCGGGCCCACGGGCCGTCCCCCCTTGCGGACGGCCTCTACCGCCCGAAGCCCAACACCGAGCCCTGCCTGCACGACATCCACAGCACCCAGCTGCGGCAGTGGACGCGTGGCGAGTTGGATCCCCCACGACAGTTCGGCCTGTACAGGGGACAACTGCCTCATCCACGGTAAGAGGGGCTGGGATTGCGGCTGATTCCAGCCATGCAACGACGCAACGGAAGCGGCCGGCCACTGAGGAGTGCAAGGATCAGGGGCAGCGTCAGCTCGCCCTTGAGTGACAATCACCGGGTCTCCTGTACGTCCGAAAGCACCGACTGAGCCACTTGACCAAGCAACTTGTGTCACAAGGACGTTGGCTGGACCCCAAGACTGTTCACTGAACGGCGGTTACGCACATTCCGAGGGTGATATCACTCACGTGATTCCGGCTCTCAGAAGAGGCCGGTGCACCGCATGCGCTCGCTCAAGGGAGGCAAGAGTGCTTCAGCAGACCCAGCGACGCTGCGATCGATGCGGCTGCTCCCTGAGCCAGTACAACACGGACTCCGTGTGCGCCGCCTGCACTCGCTCCCGGACAACCTGGCAAGTTCACGCCCCGACTGTTCCCGAGCACGTCTGGCTCGACCCAGAAGTCAGAAGCGCGCTCGCGGGCTTGGACTTCGGCCGGGCCAGCCGCCTCATCCGACTTCGCGGCGGCCTTCGCCAAGAAGACATGGCCCAGGTCACGGGCCTGAGCCAGGCGTTCCTGTCCATGCTGGAGTCAGGCAGTCGCCGCCTCACCAACATCGACAAGATCGTCGAGTTCCTGACAGGTCTCGGTGTGCCCGCCCAACTCGTCGCACTGCCACTTCCGCACGCTCCTGGGCCGACCGTCCAGGAGCCGGCTGTCCAGTTCGTCGGCGACGCTGATCCGAGCCTGCCCTGGACTGCAACTCGTATGGTGGCAGCACTGGACACCGCGGTAGGAGGCAGCGCGATGGACCGTCGGCGATTCCTCACCGCAAGCGGTGTCGCGCTCACCGCGTTCGTCAACGCCTGGGACCTGGCCGAGGCCGAACCCCTCCGAAGGGCGGCAGAGGGAAGCCGCCTCACCAACGACTTGCTCGATGGACTGCAACGCACCACCGACAGCCTGCGGACCATGGACGCCAGCGACGGCAGCGGCACCCTCACGGCTCTCGGGGACCGCCACCTCCAGTTCCTGAAGCATCTGCTGGAGGAAACGTCGTACGACGAGGCGACAGGCCGTCGGCTCGCCGCGATCATCGCCGACACCGCCACGCAGACCGGCTGGTTCGTCTTCGACTCCGGCGACCGGGACCGCCCACTCAGCTACCTTTTCGCCGCGCTCCGCGCAGCGAAAGCCTCCCAGGACACACGCCTCGGTGCCGGCGCCCTCTCCTACATCGCGATCCACGCGTACTCCACCGGCGCTCCGCACCATGCCGTGACAGCGGCGCAGCGTGCCCGGGACAAGATCAGGAAGCTCGGCATGCCGGCGCTGGAGGCAATGCTCCTGACTCGGCAGGCACGAGGGCACGCCAAACTCGGCGAGCGTCAAGCGGCCCTGGCCGCACTCGGCCGAGCTGCTGATCTCTGCGCCCAGGGCCGCTCCGAACACGATCCGCACTGGCTGTACTGGATCAATGAGGGCGAGATCCATGGACAGACTGGCAGTTGCTTCCTCGACCTCGGGGATCCGAGCAGCGCCGTCGCCAGCTTCACGAAGGCCCGGAAAGCACTCAATCCAGCAGACCATCGAACCCGGGGCCTGTTCCTGTCACGTGCCGCAACCGCCCACATCGAGCAAGGTGATGTCGAAGCCGGGTGTGCCGCGGCCCACGAGGCACTTGACCTCGCATCGAAACTCCGGTCGGCACGGCTCGACAACCACATCGTGAGCATGGTCGACCAGCTCGGCTCCGTTGGACACAGCCCGTACGCTCAGGACGTACTGGAGCGGCGTGCCGCCATGCTGGCAACAGGGAGCTGACCTTGACCGACGCAACGCGGACCCTCGTGCTGTGGGACATCGACCGCACCCTGCTGTATGTCGGTGACATTGACCGCCAGGTCTACCGAGAGACCTTCGCCGAAATCGTCGGCCGGCCCGCAGAGCGTCTCCCGGCCCGAGGCACTGGCGTCACCATGCCCCTCGCGATCCGATCGCTCCTCATCGACAACGGCGTCCCCGAACCGCAGGTCCCCCACCTGCTCCCGCGCATGGTGGAACTCCTGCCACAGCGGCTCGCCGCACACACAGAGGACCTCCGTCAGCATGGCGTCCTTCTTCCCGGTGCCGTTGCCGCTCTCAAAAGCGTGCACGCGAAACCGGGATACGTGTCGACCGTCCTCACGGGAAACCTCAAGCCCAACGCGCTCCTGAAACTCCAGGCATTCGACCTCACCGGATTCGTGGACACAGAGATCGGCGGCTACTCCTCCGACAACGACCACCGTCCGGCTCTCGTCGCCGTCGCGCAGAACCGCGCTCAGGCCAAACACGATGCAGCCTTCACCCGCGCCAACACCGTCATCATCGGCGACTCCCTCGAAGACGTCCGTACGGGTCTCGAAGGCGGAGCACCCGTGATCGGAGTCGCCTCGGGAAAGACCTCCGCTGCCGAGTTGTCCTCCGCTGGTGCCGAGCTCGTACTCGAAAGTCTCGAAGATGTGCCAAAGCTGATGGAGGCGATCATCGAAGTGACCAGCTGACCACCTCCGGAAGCACCTGCTCGTATCACCACAGTGATACCGGCACCTCCGCGTCCGCACGTACGCTGCCATCCGCATACGAGAAACGGGGGTCCGATGCCGAAGAACCCTCGCGCATGCGCCGACTGCGGATGCCGACTGAGCCAGTACAACCTGGACGAGCGGTGTGCAGCATGCGCTCGGGGCAGGAGACTCGAAGTCCTCCCCGGCCCCAGCATCCCCGCCAGTGCCCTGGCGGACGTCCAGGTCCAGGCTGCTATCGCGGACCGGGACTTCGGCCGTGCGAGCCGCCTCATCCGGGCAAAGGCCGGAATCCGGCAGGACGACATGGCGTCCATGACCGGACTCAGCCAGAGCTTTCTGTCGATGCTCGAGGCCGGCAGACGACGCTTAACCAACCTCGACAAGGCCGCCCGCTTCCTCAAGGGCATCGGGGTATCGGACGCTCCGCTGACCCCGTCCCTCCACGAACACGAACCACATTCCGTACCCGCCCACGCGCAAAAGGGGCCTGGGCACGTCGAAAACCGCGACGTGGCGAGTGACACCACGGACCTGAACCAGCTCGCGGCCCAAGTAGCAGTGCAGTCCCTTCACTTCACTGGTGACATCACGACGAGCAACGTCAGTGACGTCGAACTCGAAGGGCTTGAGGGCGCCCTCACCCAGATCGCCAGCGACTACGTCCACGCCCCCCTGCACCAGATCTTCACTGACCTCGTCACGACACGAGATCGCCTCTTCTCTCTGCTGAACGGCCGCCAGCCACTGGCCCAGACCCGGGAACTGCTGCTCCTCGCTGGTACGAGTTGTCTGCTCCTCGCGCACGCATCGCAGAACCTCGGCGACGAAGGCGCCGCCGTCGCTCAACTCCAATCGGCCTGGACTTTCGCGGAACAGTGCGACCACAACGACCTACGGGCGTGGGTGAAGGGCACAGCCGCCCTCATCGCGGAGTGGTCATCGCGGCGGCAGACCGCGCTCGACTACACGCGACAGGCAATCCACCTTGCTTCCGGCGGAGAGACACGCGTCCGGATAGCGGCAATCGAAGCCCGTGCAGCAGCGCGTATAGGCGACCGCCGCACGGCCATGGCCTCCCTTGAGGAACTGAAACGTGCCCGAGAGCAGACCGCGGCCCCCGATACGCTCACCCGATTCGGCGGCCTGCTCACGTTTCCCGAAGCGAAGCAGCACTACTACATCGGCGGAACCTTCGCGCTTCTCGGGGAATACCAGCCTGCCGAACAGCACGCTCTGGCAGCCATCGAACTCTACGAGAACGGCCCGCAGGAGCACAGGTCGTACGGCGACGAGGCCCTGGCACGCCTCGACATCGTGACAGCGCGAATCGCCGGCGGAGAGCTCGAAGGCGCCGAAGAGCAACTCCGGCCCATCCTGGACCTTCCGCCGGACCGGAGGATCAGACAGCTCGGTGACGCCATGCACACAGTGGCTAGGCTGCTGGAAGAACCCAGGCTCGCTCGCAGCCCCGTCGCACGAGAACTCGCGGACGCGACCCGCGGTTACCAGGCGCTCGACACCCGAACGAAAGTCATTGTTCCATGACCATGACGGTCTCCCCCGAGTCCGCCGCCCGCACGGCCTGCCAGGCGTCAGGCCTGGCAGACCTGTCTCTCATCCAACTCCACCAGCACGCCACGTCGGTGTTTCTACTCGTTGACGCAGGTGTCGTCGTCCGGGTCAGTCCAGCCTCCCAGAAGCGGCGTCTCGAAACCGCCGTGACCCTGACCCGCTGGCTCGTCGCGAACGGCTTTCCGGCGACCGAACCCGCAGAGATTCCGCAGCCGCTGACATGCGACGCGTACGTGGTGACGTTCTGGCGCCACTATCCGCAACCGAAGGGCGGTGCGCCGTCGGCAGGTCGGCTGGGCGGTCTGCTACGGGCCCTCCACTCCCTGCCAGCGCCGCCGATCGCGCTCCCGCAATTTCAGCCCCTTTCGTCGTTCAAGAGCACAGTGGAGTCGAGTATCCGCCTGGAGCCGACTCAGCGGAATTGGCTGGCTGAACGGCGAGAGGAACTCCTGGACGCGTACAAAGGGCTAGACTTCCCGCTGGGACACGGACACATCCATGGTGACGCATATCCGGGCAACACTCTTTGGGATGATCACAGTGTGAAACTCGGTGACTGGGACGAAGCTGCCTTCGGCCCTCGCGAGATCGACCTGGCTAACACCTTTCAAGGGGTGCGTTTCGGGCGCACTGCGGAAGAACTTGAAGAATTCAGTCACCAGTACGGATACGACATCAGGCAGTGGCCTGGACTCCGCGTCCTCTGTGAAATCCGAGACCTCCATACCCTCGGCTCCTACATTCGACGCGCAGACCGGGGAGATTCCGCTGCGACGCAGCAGTTGAAGCATCGAATCGAAACGCTCAGGAACCATGATGTTCAAGCCCGATGGAACGCTGCCTGACACACCGGACGCCAGACGCGTGACCTCCGCTCACGACGCAGCCGTAGTCGCCGACAACTCGACGACCTCACCGGCGCAACCCCACGACAGAGTGACGTCATCGCCTCGTGCCCAAGTTGTGGAGCACCGTGACCCCGTTCTCTCGGTGCTCCACCTCGACCCAAGCTTCAGAACGGGTCGGCCTGGCTCCCACTCGGTGCACGATCACCGGCGCGTGCTCCAACGCGGGCGTGATATACGCGCACCGATCCACAATGGCTCGAGCCGCTTGGGATCGACTTTGAGATCCCCCTCGCAGTCGACCGTGGGGCCGCCAAGCACCATGGTGTCGCCGTGCGGGTAGATGCACAGCGGGTTGAAGGGCAAGCCCGTGAGCTTTGACCCCGAATCCGGGCGATTTGGCCACCTGGACTGCTGAAGGCAGGGCAGGCTGTGAACTGGTCAGGTCTTTCTCGTGCTCAAGGACACTTCATGGCATACAGCCCGCTCGTTGCTTCCACGGCGGTCACCTACACCGACGGCTGCTACCGGTCAGTGATCGGGGTCCATCTGATCTTGCAGCGCGAAGACAAGGTCCTGCTCGGGCTCAGAGCGGGTACGGGCTGGCGAGATGGGCACTACCACGTGCCTGCCGGCCATCTTGAGGCCGGCGAGACAGCCACGGCCGGCGCGGTGCGTGAAGCAGAAGAGGAACTCGGCTTGAGCCTGCGGGAGCAGGATCTGGAACTGGTGCACACCGTCCACCACTGGACAGCCGACGACGATCCGCGGCTCCAGTTGTTCTTCGTAGTGAACTCTTGGGACGGGGAACCAGTCAATATGGAGCCGCACAAGTGTGCCCATCTCGGCTGGTATCCCCTACGCGATCTTCCTGAACCCATGGTCGACTTCACTGCCGCCGCCCTGAAGGCGTTTCCCCAGGGGATCACCTTCTCTTGTGTCGGCTGGCCCGCAGCGCCCAGCGACGCCTAGTTCCGTCGGTACGGGCGGGGCGCTCCTTGAGGTGTGGCCCGCCCGAGATCGTCTACCCGGTGAAGACGAGTTCTGACTCGGCCAGGATGTCCCGGCCTAGGACCGCCAGGTAGACCTCGTCGACGCTGCCATAGGAGGCCTGAGCGATGTCGAGGCCCATGGATGTGGCCGCCTCGCGTACAGCGTTCTCGTCCGGTCCTTCGATCTCAAGGAAGGTTGGAAGGTCGGGCCAGGTGTCGATGTCGAAGGTGACGCCGTTGAGCTTCCACTCTTCGCGGTAGTTCTCCTGGTAGCGCAGAGCGATAAATCCCATTGCCTCCAGCAGCGTCTTCGTCGCGTCGAACTCGCCGACCTCCACCTCGGCCTCAAGGGTCGTGTCGATTGCGGAGACCTCCGACGTGACCTGCTTGTAGGTAAGGAACGTCTTCGCGCCCTGCTGCCGTAGGCGCAGCCAACCACCGCGGGCCTCGATGTCGTCGTTCTTGAACACGATCCGCCGCATGAGGGTGCGGGGCATGGCGCATGTCGCGGAGCGTGACGTCAGATGCTCGGTGATCTTCGTGACGTCGACTTCGAGGAACCGTGCTTCGAATTCAGTCTGCATCGTTCTCTTCCTGCTGATGGGTCGCGATGATCAGGCCCATGCGGTGGACATGGTGGCGGAGTTGCTCGACGTGGGGTGCTTCGAGGAACGGCGGCGTGTACGTCTCCCAGTCGATCGACCAGCCGGGGAAGTAGCGCCTCATTCCTCCTTCCTCCGGATAGTGCTCCAAGGCCAGGTGGTGTGGCTCGACGGGCATCATGTATTCGGCACCGAACACGCCCCCGTGTGACTGGCACAGGCTCTTCATCGTGGCGACGAACTCGCCCAGCGGACGGCGATGGTTGATGCTGTAGTGCCATGAGCAGCTAGTCCAGACGGCGTCCGACGGTTCCAGCTCGGCCGTCAGGTCGAGGATATCGGCCTCGACGATCTCGACAAGGTTCGAGAAACCTTCTTGAGCCAGCCGCTTACGCAGACCAGGCATCTCGGACTCCACACCCCCGGGCAAGACGACTGGGCCGCCATTGAGCGCAGTCGTATTGCGCTCTACGGCAACGACTCGGAACCCGCGCCGGACCAAGGGCAGCACGAACTTGCCATCAGAGGCACCGACAACGCACACCGATTCGGCCCCGCGCTGCTCGATCAGATTGAGGAACAGCGGGAAGAAGGTCCGGGTCTCCTGCCAGAGACTGCCCGTGACCGCCATCTCAACGCACCTTCGCCGTCTCGTACACCACGTCCGGGATGCCGACCGCGAACTCGTCGTCAGCTCGCGGCTCGTACCTGATCACCTGCTCGGCCTTGTCCCAGCGGAAGGCGTTCACGTCACGACCGACTGCCTTGCAAGACACGGTCAGAGCGCCGCGGGGGTCCGATTCGATACGGTCAAGCCACCCGCCGGCCACCAGGTTGGAGCACTGCTCACCCGCAGGCTCAGGGGACAGATCCGAGTCGTAAATGACTCGGATTCGTAGGCCAGCATCCCTGACCTGCCGGTGGAGGTCGGCGTACCGGTCGATGTTGACGACCTCGAGGTCCGGGTTCTTGGCCGCGTTGCCCACGAGCCGCAGTGCGTGGAGCTTCAGCTCCGTCACCCCATGCTGTTCGAGCATCGTTGCGAGTGGCGCCACGTCGTCGAGAGTGCTGTCCGTCACGGTCATGGTGACGCCAGTGGTCAGTCCGAGGCCGACGGCAAGGTCGATCATCTCGATGGCGCCCTCGAAGCTGCCACGCTGTCGGATGAGGTCGTGGTGGCGCTTGAGGCCGTCGAGGGATACGCGGAACTTGTCTATCGAGGGGGCGATCGCCTCGATCCTTGACCGGAAGCCGCGGTGTCCGTTCGTGCAGATCTCGACGTCTAGCCCGATCTGCTTGGCGTACGCACTCACCTCCCCGATGTGCGGGTACAGCAGGGGCTCCCCGCCCAGGAGCGTCACCGCATCGAGCCGGTACACCTCGCGGAAATGGTCCAGGATGCTGCGGGCCTCGTCGAGTTCGAAATGGTCCGGCTCCTTGAGCAGCTCACCGTGGAAGCAGTGCTTGCACGTGTAGTTGCAGCGGTAGAGAAGCTGCAGGTAGAGCATCCGAACGCGGTTGATCCCTGCGACCTGGTCGAGCATGGTCCTCAACTCCTTGATGAGGGGGACGGCACAGCGCCCTACAGCCAACTGTCAGCGACTGCGGGCTATGGCCAGGGAAGAAGTTCGTCGGGAGTCACGGTGACGAGGCCTCCGTCCGGAGTGCGGGACACGATGACCTGTGCGACTCCGTGATCGCGCAGCAGCTCTCGGCAGCCGCCACACGGCGACCACACCCGGAAGGCATCGTTGCGGCGTACGACGGAGACGGCTGCGACGAGGCTTACTGTGCCTGCGGTCACCGCCATGCCGATCGCTACGGCCTCGGCGCACACGGAACAGTGGCTGCAGTTGCGCGACCGGACATGCAACGCGGTGAAGACGCGTCCGTCATCAGCGAGCACTGCGGCCGCCACGATCGCCCGCTCGGGATTGGTGCGCCGCAAGAGCGACTCGCACGAGTCCGCCAATCCGCGAAGCACGCTCGGCGATGCCGGGAAGGCGGTGTCAGCCCTCATGGTCGACCTCGGCATCCAACGGCGTTGCGCTGGTCAGCCCATGACTGGGCGGCTGCCACAGCAACTGCCCGCCCTCGCTGTACACCGGCGGACGGGGCCACGCGTTGGCCACCCAGTCACCGAGGGAGTAGGCCCCGACCGCGTCGAAACAGACCACGTCGCCGGCCCGCAGCGGGGCGGGTGTGGTGACCTTGCCGAAGGAGTCACTACGGTGACACAGCGGCCCGACGAGCTGTATGGCCTCGGCAGGCCCTTCATCTGCGGTAGCGAAAACGATGGGGCGGGTCTCATTACGTCGCCAGCAGTGCAGCCCATTCGTGCCGAGATCCAGTACTGCGTGCCGCCGGTCCCCGTCACGCCGCACTGCAATCACCCTGGCGACCGCGACCATTGACGGCTCTGCGAGGAACCGGCCTGGCTCGAAGATCAGCTTCGTCACGCCAAGGTCGGCCAGGCGGGCAGCGTGACGGTGAAAGACGGCTGCGATCCCTTCAAGGTCCGGCGCCTTCTGCTGGCTCTTCGGGGTCGGGAGGCCCATAAGCTTCAACAGATCGAACAGTGGCCCAGTACGCTGCTTCGTCACCCAGCCAGACGCGATGCCACCCCCGAGATCCAGCGTCGTAACCGGCATGCCGGAATTCTTCAATCGCTCAACGAGATCGCCGAGCCTGCGTAGGGCGACGTCGTAGCGTGCCGCCGACACCAGCTGGCTGCCGAAGTGCAGGTGAAGGGCCTCCAGCCGGACCGGTTCGCTGCCGGCGAGCTTGCGGCACGCGTCCAGGACCGCGGTCCCGTCGATGGCCCAGCCGAACTTCGTCACACCGCGGTTCCAATGCTCGGAGGGATCACGGCCGAGCTCCCCGGAAACCTCGGGAATGGTCACCCGTACACCTACGGACAACGGCTGAGAGCCGACAGCACGCTGCGAGACGACGTCGATCTCGGTGTCGGTCTCCATGTTGACCAGCCGCGGTGTCGAGATGGGGTCGTCGACGATTTCTTGCAGAAGCCCATCGGCGCACTTCCCGACACCGTTCACCACGATGCGCTCAGCCTGGTGCAGCTGGCGTGCGGACCTCCACTCCGCAGGAGACGTCACCTCTGCCCCAATGCCAGCGTCGGCCAACTCGCCACACAATGAAGGTAGGTAGTTGGTCTTGTACGAGTAGTACACCTCAGCCGGGATCGGCAGGCTGGCCGTGAAGCTGTGGAACCGGTCTAGCGCGGCCGACAGCCGGGACGGTGAGAACACGTAAAACGGAGTGGGATGCTGCTGCCCCAGGCCGAAGGCCCGCTCGTGCAGCGGGCTAGCCACGGATTGCCTCCCCTTGGGTAGTCAGCCCGGCAAGCTTGTCGGCGACTTCGGCAGCATTCAGCCCTGTCGTGTCGAAGGAAGTGAGGCCGAAGGACTCGTATGTGCGACGAGTAACTTCGACGTTGGCCTCCTCGCGGCGCGACCAGTAGCTCAATCCGTGTTGCCGATCTCGGTCAACGAGCCGCCGCTGCCGAACTGGTTCGTCGACGGTCAGGAGGACGGTGACGTCTGGCGCGAGGGCGTGATCCCAGTTGATCTCGGGAAGTTGAGAGGTCCCCAGTGCCGCGTGCGTGGCGAGAGTTCGATAGAAGTAGCTCTCCACGACGACGTCCTGGCCGCTGTGGATGCACTCGCGGACCGTCTCGGACACCGCATAGTTCGTCATCATCCAGAAATGCAGCCGCGGCATGACGAGCCGAGTACTGTCGACGCCCTTGCGGACGGTCTCGAATTCCGGGAGGAGGGTCGGGATGAGGGTCGCATCGAGTCGTTCCGCCAGGAGCGGTGACACAGTGCTCTTGCCGACCGCGCTTAGGCCTTCGAGCACAATGAACCGACCATGTGGTTGGCCGCTCCGGTCAGAGCCTGCTCTCTGCTCGTGTCGTGAAGATGGGACTCGCGTCGGCTCCAGCACCTACCGTGCTCCCCTCGGGCTCGATTCCCTCAGGACCCCGGAGAGAAAAGTCTTCCTGTGCCGGCAGTTGTGGTTCAGCGCGCATGCGCAGTCCGGGCAACCGAACGGTCCTGAGTGCTCACCAAGCGTGACGACTGAGCGCGCCGACCGCACATTCCGACAGTGATATCACTGGAGTGATGCCGGGATTCCAGCCAGCTTCGACGCACGGTGGACGTGTGTCGGCGAGGCCTGTGCCTCGAGCGAGTGGAGCGCCCTGCGGCAGGAAACCTGGCCTTGCTGACGTCCTTGGGACAGCCTTTTCGGTGATGATTGAGGCAGGTGTATGCAGGCTGAGTCACCTGAACAAGATCGTGCCGCCACTCAGCTCTGGCACCTCCCTGACTCGTGGGTGCAGCCGGACAAATTGTCCGGCCTGTTCTAGGCGCGAGAGTGGATGTTGAACATGGCACCGCAGCCCGAATCGCTGCCTGATCTCGCGGCCTGACCGGCCGCCACCGTGTATGACGGACCAAAGTGGGGGGAGGCGGCGCGCATGCGTGGTCTTGGTGATCACCTCAGCGTCGGGCAGCGGATCGCGTTCTACCGCGAGCGCCGGGGCTACACGCAGCCCGTCCTCGCCGGCCTCGTCGGGCACAGCACCGACTGGCTGTCGAAGATCGAACGAGGAGTACGAAAGCCGCCGAGAATCGACAAGCTGGCTGAACTCGCTCGCGTACTGCACGTCCCTCTCGGCGACTTGATGGGGCAGCCCGTCCTCCTGGAGGACGAGGAAAAGCACATGGACGACGTGCCAGCAGTCCGTGATGCGCTGATGAGCCCTCGACGGCTCTCCAAGCTGCTGTTCGGCCCCACGGCGGAGCGGCAGTTGCCGAGGCCGGAGCAAGCGCAGGTCTTCGTCGAGCGTAGCTGGGGCGACTATCAGGCTGGCGTTCTTGGTGACGTCATCGCCGCCCTGCCCGGCCTGCTGAGGACTGCCCAGGAGCTGGAAGACCTTCCGCCTGGCGATCGGCGGCGACGCGGCCTCGCCGTCTCGGCCCGTACGCATCACCTGGCGGCAACCACCCTCGCCAAGGTCGGCGAGTCCGACCTGTCGTGGCTCGCGGCCGAGCGCGCCATGCGTGCCGCCGACGAGTCCGAGGACCCGCTGTCGCTCGTCTCCGCTGCTCGCTCCGGTACGCACGCACTGCTGGCCAACGGGCGATACGAGGACGCCCTCGAACTGGGCGATACCGCCGCGGCCTGGCTCACCAGTCAGATTCGCGACGACGACCCGGCCGCCTTGAGCCTGCTTGGCATGATTCATCTGCGAGCTGCTGTGGCCGCCGCACGGCACCAGGATCGGCACACCGCCAACTCCCTGTTGGGAAAGGCGAAGGTGCTCGCCGACCGACTCGGATCCGACGAGAACCACTGGCAGACGTGCTTCGGTCCGACTAACGTCGAGCTGCACCGCCTGTCGATCGAGCTGGACCTGGAGAACATCCCGTACATCGTCGAACACGGCGGCATCGACGTCTCGCACATGCCGGCGGAACGCGCAGTGTCACATCGCATCGACTACGCACGCGGCCTCTGCCTCAGGGGCCGCGTCGACGAGTCCTTCAGAGAACTACGGGAGGCCGAACGCACCTCGCCTCAGCTCGTGCGGAACAATCCACGTGTCCGCGAGACCCTTCGCGACCTGAGGAAGCAGTCCCCGGTCACGGGTGGCAGCCACTCGTCCGAGCTGCTGGCCATGGCCCAACGATGCAGGGCGGTGCGGTGAGTTCGATGCAGGGCAAGGTGCTGGGAGTCGTCGGATCGAGCGCCGGTGGGGTTGAGGAACTGGGTACAGGGCTTGTGATCCCGGCACTCGAACAGGGCTGGACGGTGGCGGTCACACTCACACCAACCGCAGGTCAGTGGCTCCGCACGAGTGGGAAGGCGGCGGAGCTCGAGGGGCTAACCGGCCTTCCCGTACGGTCCGAACCACGTCTGCCGGGTGACATGCGGCCGCATCCACCTGTGGACTGCTACGTCGTGGCCCCGGCAAGCGCCAACACCGTCGCCAAGCTCGCCCTCGGTATCTCAGACAACCAGGCGTTGACACAGGTCAACGAAGCCATCGGAACACTGGACCTCCCGGTAGTCGTCTGGCCCCGGGTGAACGCCGCGCATGCTCGCCACCCCGCGTGGAACGGGCACATCAAAGCTCTTCACGATTCAGGGGTGCGGTTGATCTACGGAGACGAGGTATGGCCGCTCGCCGAGCCACGGGCTGGGTTGCCGGGGCGCAGGTACCCATGGGATGCCGTACTAGACGCCACCTTTGAGGCACTAGCCTGACGGTCTATCAAGTTTCCTGAGAGTAGAAGAATTTGGTCCCGGACAGTCTGTCCGGGACCTCCGTCCAGACTGGCGCCAGTCTGAGGGCATCACCGGCTAACGGAGGGACCGGATGCCCGATCAGGGATTGGACGCGGTGCTACCCGGCGCAACGACCCGGGGCGTCGCATCCAAGAGCCGCCCGAACGCACGAACGGATGCGATGGGTGGCAATAACTACTCATCTCGGCGCTCGTCCGATGCCGCCCCAACTCCGTCGGGTACGGAGTGCATCGCCCTGAGCACGACAACGAGCACCCCCGCACCAACCAACCGCACCCGGCTGTGCAGCCTCTGCCGATGCCGCCTGAGTCAGTACAACAGGGAAGACGTCTGTTCCGGCTGCGCTCGCAGCGGGATAGCCGTACCCCCTGTGCGCCCCTTCGTTCCACCCCATGTATGGGCTCGACCGGACGTCAGAGACGCCCTGTTAGAAAGGGACTTCGGCAAGCTTTGCCATCTCGTACGAAAACACGGCCACCTCCGTCAGGAGGACATGGCCCTCCTCACGGGCCTGAGCCAGGCCTTTCTGTCGATGCTGGAATCTGGGCAGCGACGTCTCACCAACATCGACCGAATCATCGTGCTCCTAGGCGGCTTGAACGCGCCCGTCGACATCACGGGGCCGATGCTCCGCCCCGTAGCTACCGTTCCGGGCCCACCTCTGCGGACAGTCTCCTGATGCTTCACCTCGGATCACGGTTGAGGTGGCGCTTCCCCGCCGTAGTCGATCAGCAGTGGTGGCGGCCTTAAGACCGGTCACGAAGTGGTGTACGAGTTCGACAGTCGGTGCCCGTGAGCTGGTCCGGATCACCTCAGCGATATCACCAACGTGATGTGCGAAGCCGCGGCGCCCATAGCAGGTTAGACATCGGTAGATGCAGCACCGAGCACACCCGGTGCTGTGCGGCGCTGCCGTTAGTCCTAGTTGCTGATGTTCAGCATCGCCAGATTGCGGCGGTGGCCGCTCCGTGCCGCAAGCCCTTCGGCAGAGCCCACCAGGCCCGGGGAGAACAGAGGGGAAGAAGTGGACGGTGAACGGACACGACGCCGGCAGGTGCTACCGACTCAACTCGGCGTCAAGGTGCTGCTGTACAGGGTCGAACAGGCCGTAGGGAACGTACTCGGGAATCTGCGCATGCTGGACCCACGCGATCTCAGCCAGCTCCTCGGCGTCCGCGACGTATGGCGTCCCGGACTCCACTGCGCAGGCAACATAGGACATCTGCCGACCGGTCTTGGGGTGCACTCGTTCGCCGAGGAGCTTGAGCGAGGTCACGACCAGGTCGACCTCTTCCCGGGTCTCGCGCACGGCCGCCTGCTCAGGGGTCTCGGATGCCTCGATCTCGCCAGCGGGGAACTGCCAGGAAAGCTGTCCTTCCGCAATCCGGCGTCGAACCATGAGCACGGCACCGTCCTTGACCACGATCGCTGCTGCGATGCCCGGTCGCTCATCTGTCGTCTGGTTGGTCATGCGTCTGCCTCCAGGGCGACGGTGCCGTGAGTTCCAGTACGCGAAGGCCCGCGGCTTGACATGCACGTAGCCGTCGGGCCCCTTCTGCAATCTTCGCTCAACTTGGCCTGATCTCAACAGGAGCTGTGTCATGCGCCTCTCGCTGGCTTCCCGCCGGGATGCCTGTAACCGCCTTGCCCCGAGCAGTATGGGGCGCATCGCGATTAGGCCTGGTTCGCGGCAAAACCAGGTGGTGGCCGCGGCAGAGACGGTGGCGCTCGTGCTGGACGAAGAGTCACCGCTGCCGGATGATTCCGCCGCCGTGGAGGAACTCGCGAGGCGCTTGCGTGGTCACGTCAGTGAACTCGGAGTCGTGGTGTCGCCGGGAGCGCCGGCGCTGCGCCGAGCGCAGCAGCTCGGCTCGGCGGGCGTTCCGAACGGCTACGTGCCCAGCATGGTGTATCTCGTCAGGCTGGCCGAGGCGACTCAGGAACTCGTGGCGAGCGTGCACACCCACGGCGTCAGTCTTGCGAGGCCGCAGCGGGGTCGGCGTTGGCGCAAGCGGGGAATCAACCTGCTGCGCGGCACGGTCCTCGCGGTCGCCTTCTTCTGCCTGGTTCCGGCCGCGTCGGTGCCTCGTACGTGACTGGGACCGTCACCGGGGCGGTCCTGCCGGCCATCGATCCTAGGGCGCGGCTGGTCCTTTGCCGTGATCGCGCAACCGGCTCCACGCCACCGGGCGAGGCGTCCACCCGACGTGGATCAAGCTACCTGTACCCCGGTGACCACAGGAGTGCGACCGCGGACCTGGACAGCGCGCAGTTCCTCGCACCCGCCTGATCTTTCCTTCTTGCCGACCTACTTGATCACCGAGGTTTGTCATGTCCGACCGCGCGTCCCCCATTCGTCCGGTCATACGAGGGCACCACAAACGGCGCCCCGTCCGTGTCCACACGTCAACGCTGGACCGTGTCCTCAAGTCCGTGGCTGGGCCCGCGATGCCGGTCGCGGTGCTGCTGGGGATTGCCTCCGTCCTCTGGTGGACGACGGCCATACCCAGCGTGCCGCTCCTGGCAGGACTGGCAGGCGCGCTGGGCGTGGCCGCGATCGTCTCGGCGTACGGCGCACGCGCTCACAGCGCTGCGAGACAGGCCCGGGCGGCGGACCTTGAGGAGATCGCGGCCGCGGTGGCGGCGGTGGAGAAGTCGCTGCTGTGGTCGGCTGAGGAGCTATGCCGGGGTGGCCGTCCTCCGCTACCGGACGGTGAGATGCCTCGGCTGTCGGGCAAGGCCGCGGAGATCGCGGCGGCGTTGGGGGAGCTGCAGGTCCGGGTAGTGGAGTCACTGTGCCGGGTGCACGACGAGTCCCAGTCGGTGGTTCTGCTGGAGGTGCTGCGCCGGCTGGCCCAGCGCGAACACGCCTTGGTGGGCAGGGCGTTGACGGCGCTGACCGCGCTGGAGAAGCTGACCGATGACCCGGCTCTGCTGACACGCATTTTCGCGATCGACCACCTGGTGACGCGCCTGCGCCGGCATGTCGAGAGTACGGCGGTGCTGGGCGGCGATTCGCTGCGCAGCGAGCGTCGCCCAGTGTCCGTGCTGACCGTGATACGCGGTGCCATCAGCGAGGTGCTGCAGTATCCCCGGGTCACGGCGGTGTCGGGCCCACTGGGCACCGAGCTGGGGCTTCCGGGACACGTGGGCCCGGACGTGACGCACATTCTGGCCGAGCTGATCGAGAATGCCACTGACTGCTCCGACCCGGCCACCCGGGTGATCGTGAGGGCGCAGCGGGTATCGGCGGGCCTGGCGATCGATGTCGAAGACCGAGCCATCCCCATGCATGCCGAGACGCGCCGGCGGATGAACGACCTGCTCGCGGACCCGGGTTCCGTAGACGTGAGCAGTCAGGTGCGCGCCGGGCAGCTGGGTCTGCTGACGGCGGCGACCATCGCCCAGCGGCACGGGATTTCGATCGAGCTGCAGGAGAACGTGGTGGGCGGCACGACCGCGCTGGTCGTCGTCCCCGACCGGCTCCTCGTGGCGATCCCCCCGGTCGACCGCGCAGACAGCCGACATGGCCTGCAGCCCCGGCAGCCGGGTCCCCCGCCGCGGAAGGCGGTGACAGTCCCCTCCGGCCGGACCGCGCAGGCCCCACGGCGGGCCGCTCTGTCCCAGGCCCCGCCCTCGGACCGTGGGAGTCAGCCGGATGAGGTGCGTCCACTGCCCCGGCGCCCCCGCGGCGACAGCGCGTTCCGTCCCCCCGCCGAGCGGCAGCAGGCCCCAGCCACTGCTCCGACTCCCGGATTGGCAGCCGCCTTCCGTGAGGGCGCGCATGCCGGCGACAACAACGCCCCTGCGCCGGACCCACACCGGTCCTGACCCCCTTCACCCTCGATGGCCCGACTTCGGGACCACCACCCTCATCCCCCCTCTGGAGCGATCCAAATGGCTGCCAACCCCACAACGTCCGGTGGGACCTCGACCTCGACGCAGGAACTGGAGTGGCTGCTACGGCAGTTCGCCGCCGATGTCTCGGACGTCACCCACGCGGTGCTGTTGTCGCGAGAAGGGCTGCGGCTGCTGGACAGCGACGTCCCGCGGGACTGGGCCGACAAACTGTCCGCCGCCGTCAGCGGGATCGCCTCGCTCGCCACCAACATCACCGGCCCCACCGGCAAGAAGATGCCGCCCAAGCTGAACTTCTTCGAACGCGACGACTGCCTCTTCCTCATCCAGAGCGCCGGCCGCACCGCCGCGTTCCCGAACATGCCCGGCACCAAGCACGGCATGGTGGACACCGTCCTGGCCGTCATCGCCGCGCCGAACGCCAACGTCGGCACTGTCTCCTACGAGATGACACGCCTGATCGGCCGGTTCGCCCCGCACATGGAAGCCCCGGTACGCGTGGCTGCGGGCGATGACGCCCCGTGAATGCCCTCGACGACACGGACCCCGAGCCGTCAGCGGACTCCTCGTTCGTACGGACCTACACTCTCACCGGCGGCAGAACCCGGCCGAAGCGCGTACTGGCCCTTGACACCGTGCTCGCGGCCGGCGCCGGGCGGCTCGGCCCCGGCAGACCCGAGGAGTGCCACCGAATCGTCGCCCTGTGCCACGAACACCAGCGATCGGTGGCGGAACTGGCGGGCCGACTCGCCCGGCCCGCCCCAGCGGTCAAGATCCTCATCTCGGACCTCCTCGATGACGACGCACTCGTCGTCCCGATCACCAGCGCCTACACCACGTCCGACGAATCCGACGACGCGCGCGGCGACCGGCCCAGCAACCAGCTGCTCGCCGCCGTCCTCACGGGCCTGAGAAAGAAATTCACCGATGCCACCTCCCATGTCCAGGCCAGCTGACCCCGCCGCCCCGTACCCGATGCAGCAGGCTTGGCACGCCCCCGCACCGGTCGGGATGAAGATCCTGATCGCTGGAGGCTTCGGCGTCGGCAAGACCACCGCTGTGGGCGCCGTCAGCGAGATCGAGCCCCTGACCACGGAGGAGTACCTCACCGAGGCCAGTACCACGGTGGACAGCCTGACGGGAGTCGAGGCCAAGACCACCACCACCGTCGCCTTCGACTTCGGCCGCCTCAGCCTCCCCCAGGCCCCCATCCCGGTGGAACTGTTCCTGTTCGGCACGCCTGGCCAGGACCGGTTCCTAGACCTCTGGTACGAGCTGGCCCGGGGAGCGATCGGTGCCGTCGTCCTGATCGACACCCGCCGGCTGGAGGAGAGCTTCACCGCCGTCAGCTTCTTCGAAGACCTCCATCTGCCGTTCGTCGTCGCCCTCAACCAGTTCGACAACACCCACCGCTACCACCCAGAAGACGTCCGCAGTGCTCTGGATCTGGCCCCCGACGTGCCGGTGCTCGCCTTCGACGCCCGCGTGCAGCACCAGGTCGCCAGCGTGTTGCTGACCTTGACCGAACACGCCATGACGACCGTTCCGCCTACGGCCTTACAGGACACCCGATGACCTACCTCCCCCGCACCACCCCGAACTCGCCCGCGCCCGAACCGCGTTTCCCGGGCATGACGCCGCTGCCCCGCCGCCCCGCCCCGGACCTGGAGCCACCCCGCCTCGAGCCCACCACGGCGCAGCACGCCGGCCCGTTGTCCGAACTGGAGGAGCGCGAGGACCTGATCCGGCGACTGGGTCTTCCTACCTGGGCGGATCCCGTCTTCGACCATTTCGCCGACGAGATGGCCGAGCGCACCGGCCTTCTGTACGGCTTCGTGAACTTCTTCCTTGCGGAGCAGACCTTCGTCGGCCTGCACCAGCCGCCCGCCGACAGCGGATACCCCATCGTCGGCCGCACCATGAGCCGAGAGCACGGCTACTGCCCCGAGGTCATGGAACGCGAGAAGGCCCTCCCTCTGCCCGACGTGCATGCCAGCCCACGCTTCGCCAGCAACCACGTCGTCGACGCCATCGGCATCCTCGCGTATTTCGGCAGCCCGCTCATCCACAAGAGCGGGATCAGGCTCGGAACGGTGTGCGTCACCGACCCGGAAAGGCGGTCCGACCGTGACGCTCGCCGCATCAGGGACCTCGTGATCGACACCGGCAATGAGGTGATGCACCACGCCGAGAACCTGAACCTGCGCTGACCGCGCATCGCCGCCCCGCCCGGAAGCCCGCCCGGCTGATCCGGCCGCAGTCCACCGTGCGACCTTCACTCAGGGAGAGGGACATGACCACGACGGTACCGCCCACCCCACCCCCACCAGCGCTCAGCCCCTACCTCACCGACGGGCACGAGCTGCTGTGGCGGGAGGCCGAGGAATTCGCGGCCGAGCACGTCGCCCCGCGCGTGGAACACATGGAGTCGGCGCCGGACAGAGTGGAACGCAAGACCGCCCAACTCATGGCCGCGCGCCGGTGGTTCGCAGTGACCATCCCGCGCAGGTTCGGTGGTCTGGCAGCCGCGCACGTCGCCAGGACCATCCTGATCCACCGGATCGCCCGCGTGTCGGCGGCTGCCGGGGCCATCCTCCAAGCCACCCTGATCCCGGTCGGCGCGCTCCTGCACTTCGCCACCTGGGAGCAGAAGAAACTCTGGCTGCCGCAGGTCGCGGACGGTTCGATGCTGCTGTCGATCGCATCCACCGAACCCGAGGCGGGCGGGCACATCGGGGGCATCGAGACCACCGCCGAACGCCAGGGCCGGGAGTGGGTGATCACCGGGAGCAAAGCCCATGTCGGCAACAGCCATCTCGCCGGCGGGCACATCGTTCTGGCCCGCACGGCGGAGCCCGGCGTCCCGACGACCCTCGCGCTGACGGCGTTCTTCGTCGAGTCCGACCGCAAGGGGCTGACCGTAGCCCGTCACCGGCCCGGGCTCGGCCTGCACGGTTTCTCTTTCGGCCGGCTCGACCTCGACCGCGTCCGCGTCCCCGCAGACAACGTGATCGGCGAGGTCGGCCAAGGCGCGGCAGTAGGCCAGAGCAGCAGCATTCTGTACGGTCGGCCCAACCTGACCGCGGTCAGCCTCGGGGTCCACGAGGCCCTCGTCGACACCACCACGCGATTCCTCAAGACCCGCCCCCGCTACGGCCGTCAGCTCTCAGACGTCCCCGTGCTCCGCGACCGGGTCGGCGAGATGGAAGGTCGCCTGCGCGCAGCCCGCGGCCTGGCCTATGAGGCCGTGCACCTGCTCGATCACGGCCACAGCTGCGACCCGGAGCTGATCAACGCTAAGTACCAGAGCCACAGGCTGATGATCCGATCGGCTCAGGACGCCATGGAGCTTCACGGCGCACACGCGTTCTCCGACCCCGTCCTCCGGCGCCTGTGGCGCGATACCCCTTACACCTACGCGCCGGCCGGGACCGGCGAGGTTCAACGCATCCGCCTCGCGGACGCGGCCCTGAACGAGGACCCCATCAGCTGGTCCGAGCGCCTGGCGGCCGAGAAGCCCTGGGCAAGCCGCGACCCCGCTCCCGCATAAGCCCCCGTGCGCGGCGGCCGCTTCCTGACGTCACACCACCGCGCACGGGCCCTACCCCTGCCGCTGGTCCCCTCCCCCCGTCGGGGACCGGCGGCAGGCCCCGATCCGATTCCGCCTCACTTCCGATACGGAAAGCCGAAAGCGCCCCCATGATTGCCAACAACTCCGCCGCTCAGCTCTCGCCCACCGAGCTTCGCGTCGCCGAACTTCTCGCACGCGGTGTCCCGACACGCAACGTCGGCCCCCGGCTGTCGATGTCGCCGAACGCGGTCAAAAATCAGCTGCGGGCCGTACGCCAACGATTCAGCTGCATCGGCGCTTCCCAGGCGGCGCTCGCACATGCCCTGCTGAGCACACGGACGTGCGCACCTCCCCCCGCTCCGCAAGGGCCGGCCCCCACTCTCAGTGAGAGGCAGCAGACGCTGCTGCTGGCGATCGCCTCCCAGCCCACGCTGAAAGACATCGCGCGGGAGATGAACATCAGCCCCGACAGCCTCCAAGGCGAAATAAGCCAGCTACTCCTCGCAACCGGAAGCGTCAACGCGCTCGGCCTCGTTGTCCGGGCGCATGCCTGGGGACTGCTTGGCACTGTCGGCCAGGCCACCGCGACCGCCGCAGCAGGCCAGTGAACACGCAGACTGCCCGCATTCCGGTCCCTGCGAGCCCGACCGGCGCCGTGTACGAGATGCGACTCCTGCGCACCGACGCCGAGCGGGACGAGGCCGCCGCACTTGTGACCGACCGGCTCAATTGGCTCGCCCGCAAGCACCTGACGGTCCCCGGTGGTCAGGGCGTCCCAAAGTTCTTCCGCGACGCACAGAACCTGCCCCTGGGCCTGTTCGACGACGGGGTCCTGATCTGCTGCCTCATCCTCAACCGAGAACCGGACCTCAGGCACTGGGGCACCGCCGGAGACGGCCCGACTCTCTCCCTTAGGCACGTCTACACCCTCCCCGGCCACGCGGGCATCGGTATCGCCCGGCGGCTGACGCTGTGGGCGTCCGACTACGCCGTCCGTACCGACCGGCCCTGGGTACGCCTAGAGGCTCTGCTGGCCCGGGACACCCTCCTCGCAGAGCCCGTCACCCACATCTTCTCTTGTGTACGTTCCCTGGGCTGGACCAGTGCAGGAAACGGGCCCGGGACCAACGGCGCACGAGCCGTCAACCTGCAGATGCCCGCGGAACTCCGCCCGAGCCTGCCCGAGGTCATCCGCTGCACCGTCCCCCTCAACTTTGAGTGGAACGCCTGATGACAGCCACCGCGCCGCCCCAGCCGGACCTCGCCCGCGAACTGTCAGCCCGGGCCAACCAGGCCGCTGATCGTTGGCTCTGGCACGTCCGCACCCAGCTCGACGGCATTCGCCTTGGCCAGGGCCGCCACGCCGACTACGCCAACGCCAAGATCCTGAGCCGCATCGTCTCCGAGTACGGCTGCCCTGGCCACCGCCTCGTCGGCCCCGAAGCCGCACGTGCCGCATGGCGCATCGCCCTGCACGCCGACGACCACCCGTCCTTCCAGCTCGCTGCCTCCCGCCCGCTACGCGAAGCCGTCGAAGCCGACGACGCCCCCGTCCAGCAATGGGCCCACCTCCACGACCGAGCCCTGCTCAACTCAGGCACACCCCAGGAATTCGGTACCCAGTACCGCGTCGGCGCGGACGGACCGGAGATGTGCCTCGTACGCGATTCGGACGGCCTCGAAGCCCGCCGCGCGGAAGTCGGGCTGCCGGCGGCCGCCACCGTGCTGAGGGAACTCCGCGAACGCCTCGTCACGTCGCCTGACGCCGAGACCGCGGGCGACACGATCGTTCTCCTTCAGTCGCCGAAAGAGGCGGAGTGACGTGTTGCAGACGAGCGCAGAACGCATCCCGGTGGCGCTACGCGCCCAGGACCCAGTGTCGCAGGCCGGAGTGGCCAGCCAGCTACGCACCCGACCCGAAGTCAAGGTCGTCGAATGGGGTGGGGAGGACGCGCCGCGGGTGGTGGTCGTCGTCCTCGACGTCATCGATGACGACGCGTTACGACTGTTACGCCAGATCCACCGGACCAGTACCGCGCGGGGGGTACTGGTCACCACCCACGTCGACGAACAGCAACTGGTCAACGCCGCCGAATGCGGTTTCCTCGGCGTCGTCCGGCGCTCCGAGGCCACGCCGGAACGCCTGGCGCAGGTGATCGGCTCCGTGGCCAAGGGCGAGGGCCGGGTGCCACCCGACCTGCTCGGAAGCCTGCTCGAACAGGTCGGGCGGCTCCAGGGACAGGTGCTCGCACCGCACGGGCTCAGCTTCACCGGTCTGTCGCCTCGCGAGATCGAGGTACTGCGACTGGTGGCCGACGGGTACGACACCGCCGACATCGCCGCAAAGCTTTCCTACTCCGAACGCACGATCAAAAACATCCTGCACGCCGTCATGTCCCGTCTGTGTCTGCGTAACCGCTCGCACGCGGTGGCGTACGCCCTGCGCCAGGGGTTGATTTGAGGCATTGCACGCGCAGATAGCCGCCTGCAATGCCTCATGGGGCAGCCGGCTGTTCCTGAAAGGCTGGCTCGTACCCTGCTGCACTCACCACCGCGGATCCCTCATGACCCGATCGACCGAAAGGCCGGCTGTAACGACGCCTCCCACCACCGAACTCGCCGAAATGGGCGGGCTCCGCCACCATCTGGCCGGCACGCTCGGGCCCAATCGGCACGCGACCGCGCTGTACTACGGCCCCGAGGTATTCGTCGGCCGGCTGGGAAGACAGCCAGGGTGCCCCTGGCCCCTGGGGCGAGCGCCGGACCGGCCTGGTTCTAATGCCCCGGCCCGTCACTCCCGTCCTGACCGAGCAGCGCGTCCTCGGCGGCGAGGACGCTCTGGCCGGTTCCGATCGCCAGATCACCTGTCCCACCCTCGAATCCACTGGGGTCACTGCACCGGAGGTCGACCGATGAGACGGTTCATCAGCGGGACGCAGCTATGGGCCGCAGAGGGCGGGCCCGAGGAAGACCGGGTCCGGCCTCACGTGCTGTGGCTGCCGCACGACCAGCCCGAGGTGCTGCCGTACTTCGCCCGCATGCGCAAAATACTCTCCCGCTACCCCGACGTGATCACCCCGGTGGCTGAGGCCAACCTGCTTCCCATCTTCAACGCGCACTGAGCGACCGCTCCTATCGATCTCGAAATCGGCCCGCCCCGCACCTCGGCGTACGGCGCGGTGGTCGATGCGTGGCCGGAGACGGGCCTGCCGGAGTTCTATCTCCGTGTGCGCCGCGGCCTGCTCGCGGCGGGCCTGACCCTGCCGCCCACCGCTCGTCACTTCTGGGGACACATAAGCGGGGGCTACGGTCTACAGGACACCGACACCCCCGAACTCGCCGCGCAATCGGACCGCTTCGCCTCCGAACTCGGCCGGGGCCCGCGCCCGAGTAGCAGCGTTTCGGCAACCATCTCCTCGGTGTGGCTCGTCATGGAGCGACAGGACCCCCGGTCTGTAGCGTCTCGCCGCTCATGACATGTCGATCTCGCGTGACCTGGGCGTTCTTCGCTGTCTCACGGCCTTGTCACCCGTGATCAGTCTCAAATCCGTGGCATCTCCTGGCGAGGGCGAGGTCGAGATCAGGCGGCTTGTCCGAGTCGGCCGAGTACACCACGTTGAGCCCCGAGCACGAGGACTACCGGCGAGCCCAGATCGCGCACCGATGAGTTTCCCGCGCCGCGCTGGTCTATACGCCGGACACCCACGGACGGAAGGCTGGGCCATGCGGAAACTGATCTACGGCATGAACCTGACCCTGGACGGCTACATCGCCGCGCCCGGCGACGACATCGGCTGGAGCGTGCCGAGCGACGAGCTGTTCCAGTTTTGGTCCGACCAGTTGCAGGCGACCGACCTGACACTGTACGGGCGCAAGCTGTGGGAGACGATGAGCTCCTACTGGCCGACCGGCGACCAGCAGCCCAACGGCACTCCGGCGGAGATCGAGTTCGCGCGCCGCTGGCGGGACATGTCGAAGGTGGTGTTCTCCTCGACGATCGACAAGGTCGACTGGAACACCCGCCTGGTCACCGGCGACGCGGTCGCCGAGATCACCCGGCTCAAGGCCGAGGGCGGCGGCCCGATGGACATCGGCGGCGCGACGCTCACCGGGGCGGCCATGCTCGCCGGGCTGATCGACGAGTACGTGATCGCCGCCCATCCGGTCCTGGTGGGCGGCGGCACGCCGTTCTTCACCGCGCTGGACAACTGGGTGAACCTGAACCTGGTGGAGACGCGGACGCTTCCCGGCGGCGTGATCCTGACCAGGTACGAGACGAGGCGCTGAGCAGCTTCCCGCTGTCTCACGGCTTGGATGGGTGTTTCCTCTCACCGTCGTGGCATTTCCTCAGCCGGGATCGTCTGGGCGGCTGCGGCGACGCGTTTCCCGAATCGGGTCAGTTTCATAGCCCTGCCGCGCTCTGCCCGCTCGAAGAGGGGCTGTCCGAGGTCCTCTTCGAGACGGTTGATCTGGGTCACCAGAGCGGACTGGCGGATGCCGAGGTCTCGGGCTCCTTCGGTGAGCGTGGGGTAGGACCGGGCGGCCAGGAACCGCGAGAGCTGCTGCCGTGCGAATGAACCGGTGAGGGCTTTGCGAAGGACTGCTGGAAGTACCTCGGCTTCGTCGGCGGTGCGGAGGGCGGTGTGGTGGCTGGCTCCGCCCCGTGGCCGGAGGGGGATGTTGTGGGTGTGGGCCCAGCGGGCCATGTTCGCGGTGCTCATGCCGGTTTCGCGGGCGAGGTCCGGCAGGGTTCGGCGGCGGTGGACGTACTGCTCGATGAGCCAGTCCCGATCGACACTGCCGCGACGCTTGTAGTCCTGAAGGCCCTCGCGGAGCGGGAAGTCCTACTCCTTGGCGAGGTCGGTCAGCACTCTGCGGGAGAAGCCGGAAGGCTAGCGGACGCGCCCGCCCTGACATTTCCGCCGAAGGATTTGGTAAGAATCGGCAGTAGAAAAGCTCCGGAACTTTGACATCGACAGCCCGCCCCTCCGAGTTTCCGGCATCGAGGGGCCTTCAGGCCGCCTGGTACTCGGCTCGTGCTCGTGCACCGACTGCTGGCAGGGACTTGGCCAGCACCGGAAGGGCGTCGCCCGCGCAACTGGCCATCGTCTGCTCAGCCGACACTTCACCACGCGGTGTCGCCGTCGTCGTGGTCATCTCTACTGAGGACGCCACTTCGAGTTCGAACCAGATCGTTTTCCCCACTGCACAGGGTTCTGATCCCCAATCTGTTGCCAGTGCGGCAACGAGGAAGAGACCACGACCGTGCTCGTCCATGGGCAGAGCTTGAGAGAGATCCACCGGCATGGGATCGATATCGGTGACTTCGACACGGAGCCGTTCTCCGGTCCATCGTACGCACACAACGCACGCAGCTTTCGTGTACGTGACCGAGTTCGCGACCAGTTCTCCGGTAAGCAGCTTCAAGTCGTGGGTCAGCTCCTCGCCCAGACCCAGCCCAAGCCGCCGAGCACGGTCCGCGACGCGGTCCCGTGCCGCCGGCACTGCCTCGACCAGAGGCGGGACAGTGAAGGCGTAGGGCGATTCTTCGAACGGGCGCGGCATAGCTGGAACCTCTCGACGGGCAGGAGGTGGGGCGTCAACGCGATCTCCCAAGTGAGCGGATCGCTCGCCGACCTCACCGGGCAACCCGCAGGGCAACCGGGATATCCGGTAACGCCCGGCACTGTCGGATGACCACCATGAGCCACAGACCCCCCGACTCGCTATTCCTCGGGTGATATCACCGTCGCAATGTCAATGTGACTGCGCCAGCCACTCGCCCAGGGCCGCGACGACCGAGCTCTTTCCCCGCTCGGCGAACACGCGGTTCTGCTCGTCCTCCGGTAGCGCGGCCAGCGTCGTGGCTGCGCCTTCCGGCACGAAGATCGACCACAAGTCGGACGACGACCGTGGACTGTTTCCGCGGACGGGAGCAGCCGCAATCGTTCCCGGGCTACGTGTGTCCTCCGCGAAGGTCTTCAACCGGCCGTCAGCGTCCGCGTAGACAGCGGCGCTCGCGAAACGGCAGGTCCGGTTCTTCGTGAGATCTGCGAGATGCGTCAGCCCGCCGGGTCCGAAATCCTCAAGAGCCTGCTTCACCATAGGCCCCGGCCAACCGCCGAACTCCTCGATGTAGAAGCCTGAGTCCTCGACGAACAACGGCCGCCCGAGAAGCGCATAAGCCTGTCGAGCCTTGTGTTGCGCAATCTCGACGACTGATGTCGTCTGAATCTCGTCCAGCTCCAATGGCACCTGCTCCACTTTGATGCCCCATGGCGCGAGATGCTCCTGTGCCGTACGGAACTTCCCGGCATTCCCCGTACACATTGCCACTTCGATGCCCGACATGAGCAGAAAGACCCCTTTCAAGAGCGTTTCGCGGACAGCGCGGCCCAGAGACATGCGAGCCGTCCGCACCGTTTCGTGACATCGCGTCAGTCTCTTCCCGCCTCCGCTCGGACGGGACCTTGACCACGATGTGGTCAGCCAGCGAGCTTCGCCAGAGCCGCGTCGATCCGGGCCAGTTGTGCGGTCCGTGCCCAAGATCTCCAGGGACTCGAAGAGGGGCAGACCGACCATGCGGCCCGTGACCGCGACGCACACCGGTGCCTGGGCCTTGCCCAGGTTCAGACCGTGTTCCTCGCCGGCGCCCAGCACCGCCTCCTTGAAGGGCTCGGTGCCGGTCCAGTCGGCAGTCTCCAGCTTGGTGCGTGCTGCGGTCAGGAGGGCCACCGGATCGCCCTTCATCGCTTTGCTCCAGGAGGCCTGGTCTTCCACCGACTCCTTCAAGAACAGAAAGGCAACGTTGGCCGTGATGTACGACAGGACGGCCACGCCGGTCTGGGCATGCGGGGCGATCGCCGCCCATGTGGCTTGGTCGAAGTCCTCAGGCTCCCAGTTGGCGTACGGTGCGCGCGGCCACGGCCCGCAGGCCTCGACAAACGTCTCCAGCGGCTGGGCACGGATGTACTCGCCGCTGAACGCGGTCATGGACCGACACGAATGCGACGTCTCCTCCGTCGGCCGTTTGCGGCTCACCGTGTGCAGTTGTGATGATGTGTTTTATGTCTGAGTACGGGGGTGCGGTCGACGGACCGCAGCGGGTTCCACGGTCGCGGATTTCGGACTACGTCGAGATGGAGGAGACGCCGGATTCTCGGGATCCGATGACGTCTTCGCCTGAGCACCGGCAGCGGGACACGCACCAGGGTGACCAGCCGCCTGCTTTCGAGCCTGTTCGAGTACCGGCACTCGATGGTCCCGAAGTAGTTGCTCGCAGGCGCGAGTTCGCGGCCCTCCTCGGCGAGTTCCGCCGTACCCCCGTGCTGGTCCCGCTGGGCGACGGCCCCGGATCGGACTGGGAACGCGGGCTGCTGACCGTCGACTTCAACGGCATTCGCTTCATCCTCGCCTTCTCGGACGAGCAGGCACTGGCCCGATACGCCGTCGCACGCGGCGAGGCGGCCCGCGAGTGGACGTACCAGACCGTTCTCGGCGCACGCCTGCTGGACGTCGCCGTGCCTGCGGCCGGGGTGCCCTGCGGGGTGGCGCTGGACTGCGCGGACGGGGAGGGCGGCATGGTCTTCCCGCCCGTGCGCGGGATTGTGCCGGACGAGGCGGCACTGGACTTCGACGCAGACACGGGAGACATGACGTGACCGAGGGCGGCATGGACCTGAAGACCGAGGGGCTCGGTCTGATCGCCAAGGGCCTGACCGAGGCGCTGGGCGAGCTGAAGGAACTGGGCATGGTGGGCGAGGCCGGGGCCGGGCGCGGCTTCGGCGACATCGCCCTCTCCGGGCTGGAACTCGGCCACGAGGGGCTGACGGGCGAGTTCAAGTCCTTCTGCGAGCGCTGGGAGTGGGGCGTTCGCTCGCTGATCAACGAGGGCAACGCGTTCGCCGAGAAAACGGGTCTGTCCGCAGGCACCTACTACGAGACCGAGCACTACATCGAGGGCACCTTCAAGGTCGTCACCAACGCCGCCATCGGCAATCCGTACGCCTCCGAGGAGCAGGTCGAGAAGATGGGCTGGGGCGACATCGCCACGTCCGGGGTGTACGGCGGCAACGTGGACTACAGCAAGGAGTCCTTCGACCATGCCATGGCCAACAGCGGGCAGGCCTGGAAGGACGCGGGCCGGGACGTCATGACCTCGCACACCATCGGACCGGTGCCGGGCCTGAACCCGGAGAACCTGCACAGTGCGCTGGGGGTGTCCAACGAGGAGTACAACCAGTACCTGGACGACACCTTCGGCCCCTCCCCCGAGGCCCGCGCCAAGGCCGCCGAGCAGCAGGGCGGTGAGGGTTGATGGGGCTCGGCGATGTGACCAACTCTCTCCTCGGTGGCGCGGAAAACCTTTATGACAAGGGCAAGAAGAAGCTCGGTGAGGCTGTCGACTACGGCACCGACAAGCTGGGCGGGGCCCTGGACCATGCCGGTCTGCACGACTGGGCGGACGGGGTGGAGGACTGGGGCGACGAGGTCGCCTCCGACCTGGGCGCCACACCCGGAGAGCAGCAACTCGGGCAGACGGAGGAGGCCGATGAGCTCGTCCACGGCAATCCGGACAGGATCCGTGAGAGTGCCAAGCACCTGAGGGACTTCCACGGTGCCTTCGACAAGGTGAGTTCGGGGTTGAGGAAGGTCGACTCCTCCGGCTGGCAGGGCGAGGGCGGTGACGCGTTCCGGGAGAAGTTCGGCGTCCATCCCACCAAATGGGCACAGGCGGCCGAGGCCTGCGCATCGGCGGCAGGGGCACTGGAGTCGTACGCCGACACCGTCAAGTGGGCGCAGGGCCAAGCCAAGGAGGCCGTCGAGCTCTACAAGAAGGGCGTGAAGGCAGCCCAGGACGCGGCCACCGCCTATCAGACCAAGGCCGAGGCCTACAACGCCAAACTCCGGGCGGACGAGGACCCGGGACCGAAGCCGGAGCAGGACCGCAACGCGGGGAAGGCCGACGCCAAGGCCGCTGTCGACAAGCTCCGCGAGGCCCGCAAGCAGCGCAACATGGTCGCCTCCGAGGCGCAGGGCAAGGTGAAGGAGGCCCTCGCGCACGCGCCGGCCGAGCCTCCGCCACTGTCGCGCCTCGGCAACGACTTCAAGGACGGCTACCAGGCCGTCAACACCGAACTCACACATGTCGTCGGCGGAGCTCTCAAGGGCACTGCGGGGCTGCTCAACTTCGCACGTGGCCTCAACCCCATGGACCCCTACAGCCTGACCCACCCGGCCGCCTACGCGCAGAACCTCAACATGACGCTGGCCGGCCTGGTCTCCACAGCCTCCCATCCCGAACGGGTCGTCCAGGCCGCCGTGGACGGCTTCAAGAAGGATCCCTCCGAGTTCCTCGGCCGCCTCATCCCGGAACTCATCGGCACCAAGGGCGCGGGGCTCGCGCGAGGCGGGCTGCGGCTCGCGCTGAAGGAGGGAGTCGAAACGGGTGCCGAGAACGCCCTGCGCCGTGAGGCCCGCCAAGCAGCCGAACAGCGTCCCCATGCCACATCCCGGCAGCCCCCCGAGATCACCTGCGAAGAAGACCCGGTCGATATCGCCACCGGCAGCGTGCTGCTCTCTCAAACAGACGTCAGCCTTCCGGCCGGGCTTCCACTCGTCTTCAAGCGCGAGTTCTCCTCCACCTACCGCTCGGGACGGTGGTTCGGCCCCACCTGGTCCTCGACCATCGACCAGCGCCTGGAGATCGACACCGAAGGCGTTGTCTTCGTCGGCGAAGACGGGCTGCTGCTGACCTACCCCCACCCTGCTCCGGGCGTGCCGACCCTGCCTCGGCACGGCAGCACCCGCTGGTCACTGGATCGGACGGACGACGGTTACCTGATCATCGAGCCTGACAGCGGCCGCCGACTGCACTTCGCCGACGCACGCAATGACATCGCACTGCTGGAACAGGTCGACGACCGCAACGGCAACTGGATCCAATTCGAATACGACGAGCAGGGAGCCCCGCGAGCGGTCACACACAGCAGCGGCTACCGCCTCCAGCTCACCTGCTCGTCCGGACGCATCTGCACGCTTGCCCTGGTCGGCGCCGCAGCAGACGGCGGCGACCAGGAAATAGTCCGCTACGGCTACTCCGCCGACGGACATCTGACCGACGTCATCAACTCCAGCGGCCGACCGACCCGGTTCGGCTACGACGAGCGCGGACGGATCGTGTCCTGGAGGGACACCAACCAACGCTCCTTCGCCTACACCTACGACGAGCACGACCGCTGCACCTATCAGGCGGGAGAAGCCGGACACCAGCGTTCGGTCTTCACCTACAGTGCCGCGGACGACCCATCCGGGCAGCACACGACAACGATCACCGACTCGTTCGGCCACGACACACGCTTCGTCATGAACGAACGCGACCAAGTGATCGCCCGCATCGATCCCCTGGGCAACGTCACCCGCTTCGTACGCGACCGTCACAACCGCCTGCGGCAGCACACTGACCCGCTCGGCCACACGATGACCCTCGAGTACGACGCGACCGGCCAACTCATCACCGTGAACCGCCCCGACGGGCGTGCGGCACGCGCCGAATACAACCACCTCGGCCTCCCCGTAAAGGTGGTCAACCCGGACGGCACCGTCATCCGGCGAACCTACGACGAACGCGGCAACTGCACGTCGGACACCGACCCGTCAGGACAGACCACCCACTACGCCTACGACGTGGCAGGCCGGCTCACCTCCGTCACCGACCCCATGGGCAACACCACGACCATCGCCCCCGACCCGGCCGGCCTGCCCTTGGCTGTGACCGACCCGCTCGGCGCAGTAACCCGCTACGAGCTCGACGCATTCGGACGCATCACCACAGTCACCGACCCGGTCGGGGCCGTGGCCCAGATGGACTGGACACTCGAAGGCCATCTAGCCCGCTACACCGCCCCCGACGGCACCGTCGAATCCTGGACATACGACGGCGAAGGCAACTGCACCAGCCACACCGACCCGCTCGGCGGCGAATCGCGCTACGAATACACCCACTTCGACCTGATCGCCGCCCGCACCGGGCCAGACGGAGCCCGCCACGAGTTCGTCCATGACACCGAGCTGCGCCTGACCGGGGTCATCAACCCACTCGGCCTGACGTGGAGCTACGAGTACGACGCCGCAGGGAACCTGGCAGCTGAATCCGACTTCGACGGCCGCCGTCTTGCCTACACCCACAATGCGGCGGGCCACCTGACTTCACGCACCGACCAGACCGGCCAGGTGATCCGTTACCAACGGAATTTCCTGGGCCAGGTGACCCGCAAGCAGGCCGAGGGCCTCGTCACCGAGTACGCCTACGACCTCACCGACCAACTGGCCCAGGCAACCAGCCCCGACTGCACGCTGGTCCTGCTGCGCGATCAATTCGGCCGCCTCCGATCCGAAACCGTCAACGGCCGCAGCCTCACTTACACCTACGACCGGTGGGGACGACTGAGCAGCCGGACCACACCGACCGGGGCCGTCACCACCTGGCGCTACGACGCGGCCGGACGCCCAGCACAGATCGTTGCCGCAGGCCGAACCATCGACTTCGCCTACGACGCGGCGGGCCGCGAACTCTCCCGTCGCATCGACAACAGCCTCACCTGGGACAACCAGTTCGACATAGCCGGCCGGCTCACTGCCGAGACCATCACGGCAAACACCCGACGCCAGCCGATCCGCCAACGCGGCTACTCCTACCGAGCCGATGGAAACCTCGTCCAGATCGACGACCCCGCCGCTGGACCACGCCACATAACTCTGGACCCTGCTGGCCGCGTCACCGCAGTACAAGCCGCCAACTGGGACGAAACCTACGCCTACGACGAGGCGGGCAACCAGGTCTTCGCGTCCTGGCCCTCGAACCACCCCGGACACGAAGCAACCGGCCCCCGCACCTACACCGGCACCCGCCTTACCGGCGCCGGCACGGTCCGCTACGAGTACGACGCCCTGGGCCGCGTCACCCTGCGGCAGAAGACCCGGCTGTCCCGCAAGCCCGACACCTGGCGCTACAAATGGGACACCGAAGACCGCCTGACCTCGGTGGTCACTCCGCACGGCACCCGCTGGCACTACACCTACGATCCGCTCGGCCGGCGCACCAGCAAGTCCCGTCTGGCCGACGACGGCGAAACCGTCCTCGAACGCACCGACTTCACCTGGGACGGCACCACCCTGTGCGAACAGACCACTGTCTCAGCGCAGGCCCCACACCCCGTCACACTCACCTGGGACCACCACGGGCTGCACCCGATCACCCAGACCGAACGAATAACCAGCGCGGACGCCCCCCAGAGCGAGATCGACGCCCGCTTCTTCGCCATCATCACCGACCTCGTCGGCACCCCCGGCGCCCTCGTCGACGAACGCGGTGACATCGCCTGGCAGATGCAGCGCACGCTGTGGGGAACGACCGCATGGGCTGTCAACAGCTCCGCCTACACCCCTCTGCGATTCCCAGGCCAGTACTACGACCCGGAAACCGGCCTCCACTACAACCACTTCCGGCACTACGACCCGGAAACAGCCCGCTACCTCACCCTCGACCCTCTGGGCCTGGCACCCGCCCCCAACCCGTCTTCCTACGTCCACAACCCGCACCTATGGGCCGACCCGCTGGGCCTCACCCCCTGCCAGACCGCAGCGCAAAACGCCAAGGATAAAAAAACCACCCCACTCGGCAAAGAGATCCCCACCCGAGAAGAAGGCTCCGTCGGCAGCACCAAAAACCACAACTACAAACAGACGTTCTTCAACGAACACCCAGAACTCAAAGGCAAGGTGGTCGTCCACCATGCTATCGAGCAGCAAGTCCTCAAGAAATATCCCGGCCTGTTCAAGGCGGATGAAATCCACTCCCTCGAAAACCTGCGCGGAATTCCCAAGGGTGACATTAACAGCAGGATCCACCTCAGCGAGATACGCGTCTCATGGAATGAGTTCTACCGAACCCACCCCACTGCCACCCGGCAGCAGATCCTTGATCACGTTACCAAGGTGGATGATATGCTGGGGCACTGGTTCAGCCCCCGCATCAGGTAATCCGAACGAAATGGAGAAAGTGCCTCATGTGGCGAGAACTCGCCTCGGAATTCCCCGACGTGGACCTGCAGGACCCGGCGACCTCCGACGCCCTGACCGCGATCGAGGAGCAGCTTGGACAACCGCTTCCCGAGTCCTTGCGTGAACTCCTGGCGGAGACGGACGGGATCGAAGCCAACTACGGGACCGAGGTGGTGTGGACGGCCGAGAAGATCCTCGAGGAGAACCAGGCCTTCCGTGCCAACGAGCAGTTCCGCAACCTGTACATGCCGTTCGACGCCCTCATGTTCTTCGGGGACAACGGTGGCGGCGACCAATTCGCTTTCGTGCGCACCCCGGCCCGCGATGAAATTTTCGTATGGGATCACGAAACGGACAGCCGCACCTGGATCGCATCTTCCTTGGAGAGCTACCTACGCAACACGCTCGGCAGTAACGGCGAAGACTGGTACCGCACTCCGTGAGCAGTGTGAGCGGTCGTTCGAGTTCCACTGCCGAGGTCGTACCGGATGCGATACCGATGACGGGGACTGGTGGGCTCGCCTTCGACAGCCGCCAGTTCCTCGTGTGGTCCAGCCTGATGGTGACCGTGTTTGTCGCCAGCGACTGAGCTCCACGTTCCTACGGCCTCGGACGTGAGGCGAGTCGTGGTGACGTGGTACTAGTGTCTCGTGATCCTGTCGGCGTTACTTGATCTTGCATGTCTCGTTCTATTGGCATGGAGCTCTCTGTGGAACAGGCCGCCAAGCTGCGGGAGTTGGTGAGCAGTCGGGAAGTTCCTGCGGATATAGCCACGCGGGGCCGGATCGTGCTCTGGTCCGCTGAGGGGCGTCGACGCAAGGACATCGCCGAGCTGCTGGGAGTGTCGCTGCCGACGGTGGACCGCTGGAAGCGCCGTTATGCCGAGCACGGCCTGGCCGGGCTGGAAGGCGATCGGCCGGGCGGGGCCCGGGAACAAGTGCCGGCACGGGTGCGGGCCCGAGCGATTGCGCTGACGCGTATGACGCCGCCGGACGGCACGGGTCTTTCGCACTGGTCCACCCGGGAGCTGAAGCGATGGCGCTTGCGTGGCGGCACTGACTCTGACCTGGTTATTCGCGCTGTGGGCGTGGTTCGGAGGAGCGGATTCGCACCCCCTGCTGACCGGGTTATCCGCTCGGAAGGGCACGCTATGGGCACGGCACCGTGAGGTGGACGAGTGTCGTACCCAGCCCCGCCTCGGATCCGGCGCCGCCTAGGGCCGGTTGGACGGCCCCTTCGACAGCTTGCGCCCGGCGCTCGGCCTGCCCTGGCCCTTCCCGGTCTTCCCGGCCTTCGCCGTCTTCGCGGTCTTGTTCGTCTTCGTCGGTGCCGGGGTGGCGTCGTCCGCCGATCCGGTCAACTGGGCGCAGTAGCCCGGGATCCGTTGTTCGCCGCCCGCGGCGCGGACTAGGCGTTGCCATGCGGTGGCGTTCAGCGCATGGCCACGGCCTTTGATCTTTTCGTAGGCACGGCAATGGGCCTCGGTGTCCTTTGCGGTGCCGGGGTGGGAGGGGGAGGTGGTCGGCGCCGTCCCTGGTCCGGTGGACGGGGAGCCCTGTTCGCCAGGGGTGGGTGTGGGCGGCGGAAGCGTGCGGTTACTGGTGCCGGCCTTGGGAGCGTGGTGTTGTGTGCTGTCGACAACGCCGATGGAGGCGACGGCGATACCTCCCAGCAGGGTAGTGGCCGCGAGGGCCAGGGCGCTGCCACGTGCCCAGCGTTGTGTCCGCGTCCTCGGGCGCCAGTCGTCCCTGCGCCGGGTGCGCACGGGCCCGTCGCTCGCCGTAAGTGCGCTGTGGAAGGCGGTAAGGGCGGCCTGTTCCTCACGGTCGTCCACGGGCTGCTGACGCAGCGCCTCACCGATCCGCTCGGCGACGTTGTCCAGGTCGAACACACCGTCACGTTCGGTCGCGGAGCCGAGGGGTGAGGCAGTTTCGGGCCGGTGAGCCTCGCCGCTCAACTCTTCGTCTCCGTTTCGGTGGGTGCTCATCCCGGTTCCCCCGGCGTGCGCACGACAATGTGTGTCACATCGCTGGTGTCCAGCAGACGGGCGAGGCTCCTCAGGCCACGACGCTCCAGGACCCGTACGACAAGGACGAACCTGCCCATGACCCGGGCGACCGCCGGTTCGTCGAGGCGTACGACATAGCGGAGGAGGACCGCCTCAGCCTGAGCTTGAGGCAGCCGGGCGACTAGGGCCTGGGCCGTCTCGGCGGACAGCACGGCTCCGGGCGGGGGATGGCCGGTGTGGTCTCCGGTCGGAGGCGTCCTGGTGTTTGCCGAGTTGAGTGGTGTGCCGCGGCGCCGGAGGTGGCCGCGCGTGTGGCGCCGGGCGATGCTCGCCGTCCAGCCGCGGAACCCGTGCCCATCGCCACGAAACCCTGGCAACTCGCGGGCGATCTCCCGCCAGACAGCGGCGGCCACGTCCTCGGCACCTTCTCCCAGGAGCCCACGCAGGTAAGCGTTCAAGCCGGGCTGGACCGATCGGAACAGCACCGAGAACGCCGCCTCGTCACCATCCTGGGCCCGTGCAACTGCCGTGCTCAACGCCAGATCATCGGCCGACACGCGCTGAACGCGCCTTTCCTTTCGCACGATCGATCCGTTTCCCACTGGCCGAGCAACGCTCCGGAGCGTACGACACGTCACACCGGCCTCCCAAATAATGAGAGGCCACTCCACACAACGGTCCCGCACAAGCGCGCCCGTGCCCGCCGAAGCCCCCTGTCAGCCTCGGCGTTCAGTGTCGTCGTCAGGCTTGGCCCAGGAGGGCCGGGCTGGGGAGGTCGCCGGCCGTGGCCGCCGCGCGGGGCCGGGGTGCGAGCGGAGCGCAGGGGTGGCGGCCGGTCGCGGCGGACCGGATTCGGGCGGGGGCGTGAGTTGCTTTGGGCCGGCGGGTGACGAGCCGCGTGGTGGCGTGAAGTGGGCCACCTCGCTCGGGGGCATGCCGAGCAGGCGCCCGGTGTCACCCTGGCTCACGTGGAGCTTGTCCACGAGCTCGTGAACAGCGGCGGCGATCGCCTGATTCTCGGCGTCGACCGCGGCTGCCCGGCGGCGCCGCGCTTCGGCCACCGAGCCAAGCATGGGTGCGAGTTCGGGCACCAGAATGTCCAGCACGATCACGTCCGGAGGGACCCCGACGGCTTCGGAGACGAGGCCACGCGCCAGGTCCTCCACCTTTTCAAGGGTCCGGCACTGGCTGTGGAGGTCGAGGTGGGGGATGTCGACGGCCCACCATCGGCCGATGCGGTGCAGCAGGACTTGGAATTCGTAGCGGGCGTTCATGGGCTCTGCGTCCTCTCCCTTCCGTCGGCCGGGGCCGTTGCTCACGGGCTGACACACGGCTCGCGAACTCCTTTCCCTCGTCCCACCGGGAACGGCCGGGTGCAGGCGTGGTCAGCCGAGGCACAACCCGAGCAGGCAGACCTTCGTCGGCGACGTCGACGCCCGTGAGGGGCTGGTGGTCTGGGACGTGCCCTGCTTCGTGCCGTCGCCTGTCGCGGGCGCCGGCTGCTGGTGCGCCGTCGCACCGGAGCGGTCGGGGGTCGTGTCGCCGGCGGCCGGGGCGGTGCTCTGCGACTGCGGGGGCGCCGTCGCGGCCGGGTGGTCTGGAGCTGCGGTGTCCGGCCGGGCGATCGGCGACGGCGTGGGGGGCGGTGCCACGAGGGACTGCTGACGCGGTGCGTTGGTCGTCGGCGGCTGCGGCTGGGAGGGGGTGTGTGCCGGCCGGTGGGAGTGTTGAGCGGTCGCTGGTGGGGCGGCCGGATGGTCCTGCTGGGGTGTCTGCTCATGGACGGTGCTCGTCCTCGGGTCGTCCGGTGCCACGGTTGCCTGCGCCCGGTCGGTGGAGTGCCGGTCCATCATGGCGATGCTCAGGCCGCCTCCGACGAGTGCGACCGCGCTCGCGACCGCTGCCCGGCGCTTGTTCTTCCTCCAGTGGGCCAGTCGGCGACGGCGTGCCGCACGCCCCTGGCGTGCGGGCGGCAGGTGCTCGGTGTCGGCGGCGACGTGCGGGGCCACGTCCATTGCGGTCTTGGACTCCGCCTCGTCCTCCAGAAGGCTGTCGTGCCACGTGACGGAGGCCGCGGGGTCCCGGTGGGCCGTTGTGACCGGTCCGGAGCTTGTCATCGCCGGGGCCGAGCCGCCGTGGCCGTTGGCGGCGTGCGGGGCGATGTCCGGGGCGTAGGCGCCGCACCCGGGGCACACCAGTGCGCCGTTGAGGTGCCGACGGCATGAGGAGCAGTAATCCATCTGTGCTTTCCGGTCTTCCTGGTTCGATGTGCCGTCGGCCCGCCTGGGCCACGGCTTGGTCCTTGGGTGAGGACGGGACACACGGACGTACCCGCGCCGAGGCCCATCCCTATGGCGGCGACCCGAACCACTTCGGCTGAGCCCCCGCAGCGGCTCCGGTGCTGTCGCCCCAACGACGAGCTTGCTGACCCGCATCCCATCCGGTCAGCAATTCCGCTGCCTGGTGCTGCGTGCGTTCCGCGGCCAGTTGAGCTTCCGCGACGACATCACCCCGCTCGCGTATCAGGTCCTCATAGATCGGCGAGCGATCGTTTCCAGTGGAGCTGCGTGTCATGGTCGGCCCACTTTCATGTCGATCAATAAGATGCCGGTCCACTGTCAGACTCGGTTGAGCCGGGCAGCGATCCCGTGACCGATCAACAAATAGATGACGGCCGGGAGACCGTAGTTGAGAACAACGCGCAGCCCTTCTGTGTCCATCGTGAAAATGTTCTGTGACCACGAGGACAGCCAGGCCGCCGTGCCCCGCACGAATTCGACGAACACATTCGCGCGGTTCGCGTCGAGCAGGAACAACAGGATCCACAGGCCCAACAGCCCCGCCGCAATGTCGGCGATCATGCAGATGGTGATGGCCGTACGCCGCGTGGTGGCCTGATGGTGCAGAGAGCGGTCCGGGCCCGGCGGCTCGTTGTATGCCCGGTATCCGGGAACCGGGTCGATGTTTCTCACAGGGATATCCGATCTGACGTAGTGCCGTGTCTGCGCGCTCGCGCCAGGGCACCAAGATTCAGCCGGTCGGCACCCCGCTTCTCCCTGCTTCTGCGTTCCGCATGCACTGCAGCGTTACACCGACGTCCGAGATGTCACGAATATGGCAGCCTATATTGGCACTTGCCTATATGTTCATACGCCAGGGCAATTTTCCGGACGGAACGGAGGGGTGTGATTCGGATGCCGCCGCACCCCCCGGCCGCCGGCCTTCGCGTAATTCGTGACCAGATTATGAAGGAAACCAGGGTTTTCCTTCACGGAGTTGTCGGTCTCGCAATCATTCCCGTCCCCCCGTGACACTCCTGACCTGCGCCGCGCTGTTGGAAGTGATCCCGGGCGGGGTCATGGCGCCCATCCTCCGGGGGGAGGTCTGCAGGCGCCGACGTGCTGGGGCAGGTTCGGTTCCCCCCGTGCCGGGCCTGCCCCTGCTCTCCCAGAGCGGAGAGCCGTGCGGCGTTGGGCACCCCAGGGGTGTGACGGTCCGGCACTCCGCTGCGCTGCAGGGGTGGGCCCAGGGACCCAGGACCACCTGGTCAGAGGACGTCCGTGGCAATACGTAGTTCAGCTCGTGCCGTATACCGTCCGCTCACGCAACACTCACGCACGAAGCGCGGTTGACCAGCAGGTTTGCCCCTGCTGGTCATGCTCATCCTTCTGGCTAGTACGCATTCGCCTTCCGACAGGTGGGGCGACAGGAGCCAGACGACGCAGACCGTGCGAGGGCCCCGGACCCCTGTCAGTGCTTGCCCTTGCCGTGCCCGTCGGCCTCCTTGGGGCCCGGCTTGCCTTCGGGCTCCCTGTCCGGCTTCTGCTTGGCAGGCTCTTCCGGGGGCGAGGAAGCAGTCTCGTACGACGTCGAGGGGGACGGCGTGGCGGAGTTCGCGCTCGTGGACGGGTTAATCTGCGGCTCCTGCGCCGAGCCGGTGCCGGGCGAGAACCACACCATGCCCACCAGCAAGGCAACGATGAAGAGGCCGGCGCCGCTCAGCACGGCCACCAACCGGGAACGGCGCAGGAACGGCAGGTGCGAGGGGCGGGTCGCGGCCCGGTGCACGCTCGTCTGCCACGCGGTGTCCGCCGCCGGGACGAAGGCACCCCTGGAGTGGGCCGTGGGGGCAGAGACGGAGTTTGCGGGGGCGGTGGCGCTCGAGCCGGTGACGTGCGACCGGTCCGGGTGGCTGTGATCCTGGTGTTCACTCGGCAGCGGTTCCGGTGCACCGCGCCAGGCTCCGCGCCCGAACCAGTCCGCCACCTCCTCGGCCGTGGGCCGGCTCTCGGGCTCCTTGGCCAGCAGGCCGAGCAGATAGCTCTCGAAGGCGGGCGGTAGATCGGCGCCGAGTTGCCGGGGCGGGACCGGGGCGGAGTCGAGATGCTGGTGAAGCACCGCGAGCGCGCTGTCCGCCTGGAACGGCGGGCGTCCGGTGAGGAGTTGGTAGAGCACGCAGCCCAGGGAGTACACGTCCGAGGCCGGGCCGGCGGTGCGGCCCAGGGCCCGCTCGGGCGCGAGGTAGAGGCTGGTGCCGACGATCTGTCCGGTGGCGGTGAGCGCGGCGCCGGGGTCGTCGAGGAAGCGGGCGATGCCGAAGTCGCCGATCTTCAGGGTGCCGTCGGCGTCCATCAGGAGGTTGGCCGGCTTGATGTCCCGGTGCACGATGCCCTGCCGGTGCGCGGTGGCCAGCCCGGCGGCGGCCTGTGCGGCGATACGGGCCACCCGCTCGGCGGGCAACGGTCCGTAGTCGGTGAGCAGCCGGGCGAGGCTGTCTCCGTCGACGAGTTCCATGACCAGGAACAGGCGGCCCTCGTGCTCGCCGAAGTCCATGACGCCGACCACGTGCGGGTGGCTGAGGCGGCCGGCGGTCTGCGCCTCCAGCCGGAAGCGTGAGGGCGCGGTGGGGTCGGAGTCGTGGGGGAGCAGGAGTTTCACGGCAACCGGTCTGCCGAGCGTCTCGTCGAAGGCCCGCCAGACCTCCCCCATCGCGCCCCGCCCGATGGCATCCCGAAGCCGGTACCGGCCCGCTATCAGCACGTGTTCTTCACCCTCATACCCAAAGACGTCTCGATCGCCGCAGGCCATCGCTCGCCGCGGGGGCGCGGATCAAGGTGGGGGGTGCCGCAGCGGCCCCAGCGTACCGGCCCTGCAACCCTGCCTTTTCCGTCGGCGCTGAGCCCGGCCACTACGGGCAGCCCCGCCGGAGGACGAGGATGTATGCATGGTTCTCGGCTGAGTCGTGACGGTTCCAAGTCACTCCCTTCACAAGAGCGTCGGATTCGTGACCATCTCCCGCCACCAGTGACATTCCAGGGGCGCGGTACGCAGGAAGGAGTGACCCGATCATGCGGGTCGAGGCGCTCGCTCTCCTGGGGAAGACCAGCGGACCCCATGTGGACCATCTTCTCGCCCGATGACTGATCCCACCTGCTGTTACCCGCTCCGTCGATGTGCACGGCCTCTGGTCGCGCGGATCGCCCACACCGTTAGAGGCCGTTCTCACAAATCGCGCAAGTGTCCCAGCGCCTAGCTCGCTCGTCAGCGTCTGGGGGCTGAACTGGCCGTATGGCCTGATCGGGGCCTCTTTCGTGCAGGTGCCATCCCTCACCACCCCCGGCTGTCCCGGCGACCATGGCCGATCTGCGCCGGTGGACCACGGTGGCGACCAGGAGCGGGTCCTTATCGGTCAGGCGTGGCGTGGCTGGTTTGGTCATGGTGCGCTGCGGTCAATTCGCCAGGCAATTGCCTGGCGAGTGGGCCGGCGTCGGTATGTGGCGGGTGCTGTTCGGGGCTGGGCGGTTTCTGATCCGGATGTGGTGCGAGCGAGTAAACGCAGTACCACATCGCACAGTTGGAGACGGGAGGCAAGAGTGTCAGTTTTGGCCAAACCTATGCGGTGATCTTGGCCGAGATGGATCGACAAGTAGACACTGTGCGAGGCGAGTCAGCCAGAAGGCGATGAAGCCCGACGGACGACCTCTGACTCCGGACGGACGGGGTAGCAATCAGGAGGGGTTGTGGAACGCTACTTCACCAGCAGGTGGCATGAGGATCTCCGGCATCGTGTGCGTGAGTTCGCCGAGTACAAAGTGCGGCCCCGGATCGCGGAGATGGAGGCTTCGCGGAAGGTGGCCCACGAGCTGTCCCGGCTCATCGCGCGGCAGGAATGGATCGGGGTGACCATCGGCAAGGAGTACGGAGGCATGGGGGCCGGACACCTGGCCAAGACGATCATCATCGAGGAACTCGCCCGAGTCAGTGGGGCCATGGGCGCCATGGTGCAGGCATCCCAGCTCGGCGTCGCCAAGATCGTCCATTTCGGCAACGAGAGGCAGAAACGGACCTGGCTGCCGCGCATCGCCGCGGGCGACTGCCTGCCCACGATCGCTGTCACCGAGCCGGAGTCCGGCGGCTACGTCCTGGGCATGGGCAGCACCGCCGTCCGCGACGGCGACGAATACGTTCTCAACGGCCGCAAGGTCTTCGTCGGCAACAGCCACGTCGGGGATCTGCACGGCGTGGTCGTCCGTACGGGAGAGGGATCGAAGGGACTGTCGGCGTTCCTCATCGAGGCCGACCGCCCCGGTTTCTCCCTGGCGCCGCACAAGCCCGCCATGGGACTGCACGGTTTCAGCTTCGGCGAGCTGATCTTCAACGACTGCCGGGTGCCGGCGGAGAATCGGCTCGGCTCGGAGGGCCAGGGCCTTGCTGTCGCCTACTCCTCCAGCGTGCTCTACGGCCGGCCCAACCTGACAGCCGTCTCCCTCGGGATCCACCAGGCCGTCTTCGAGGAGACAACTGCCCTGTGCATCGAGCGTGAGCGGTACGGCGCGCCGCTCGGCGCACTCAACAACATCAAACTCAAGCTGGGCAGGTTGAAGTCCCGTCTGATGACGGCCAGACTGGCCGCATACCACGCGGTGCACCTGCTCGACCAGGGGCTGCCGTGTGACGCGGAGTTGATGAGCGCCAAGTTCCTCAACGTCGAGTCCGCCATCGAATCGGCGAAGGACGGCATGGACATCCACGCCGCAGCCGGCCTGTTCACCGATCGTCCGATGGAGCGATACCTGCGCGACGCCCACCACATATACGCGCCTGCGGGCACCTCCGACATCCAGCTGCTGCGCCTCGGGGAAATGGCGCTCGGCGAGGCCAAGGGCCAGTGGTCCGAGCGTCTGGCCGACCTGGTGCGGACGGCACCGGCGGAGGGCCGACAAGAGCAGTCCGAACCCTTGCCGCTGGAAACGGTTGGCCGCACGGGCTGAAACCCACAGGGAGCCGCCGGCACAGTGCCGTGCCCGCGGCTCCCCAACCACGAATCATGGGGCCGGTTGTAGCCGACTGCCCCTCACACGTGCTCAGATCCCGCCCCGGCGTTCCATTTCGGCGATGCGGTCGGTCAGCTGCTGCGCCATCGACTTGATGGTCTCCAGGCCCGCCCGTCCCCACGGGCGGGTGTCGGTGTCCACCACGCAGATCGTCCCGAGGGCCATCCCGGTCTGCTGGTCGATCAGCGGCGCACCCATGTAGGAGCGGATGCCGATCTCGTCAACGACCGGATTCCCGGCGAACCGCGGATAGTCGCAGACGTCCTCCAGTACCAGTGCCTTGCGCCGCACGACAACGTGTGGGCAGTAGCCATGGTCGCGGGCCATCACCCGGCCCACCTGCGGCCCCGGCTGCAGCTCCATCCCGGGCCGGCCGGCCGCGTAGAGGCCGGCGAAGTACTGGCGGTTCTCGTCGATGAAGTTGACCATCGAGAATGGCGCGTTGGTGACGCGCGCAAGATCGGCGGCGAAGTCGTCGAATTCCTCGACCGGACTGTCTCCGATGCCGATGTCGCGCAGCCTGGCGACGCGGGCGGGGGCGTCCCTGTCCTCGGGGGTCAGAAGCAGGTGGGAGGTCGGGTCGTACTGGATGTAGGGAACCGGGGCGGACATGCAGGCTCCAATCGGCTGCTCTGAGCGTGTGTCAGCGCAGCGGGTCAAGCTCCGCGGACGTTACTCCGGGAGTCGAGGTGAGCAAGTGCTGTACGAGTGCGACCAACACGCTGGTGCTGGAGGAGCACTGCCGCGCGTCGCACATCACGACGGGTATGTGGGGCTTGAGGTCGAGGGCCGCACGGACCTCGTCGGGCGTGTAGCGGTAGGCGCCGTCGAACTCGTTGACGCCCACGACGAAATCGATGCCGCGACGTTCGAAGAAGTCGACGGCCGCGAAGCAGTGGTCCAGTCGGCGGGTGTCGGCGAGGACCACGGCGCCCAGAGCCCCGTTGGACAACTCGTCCCACATGAACCAGAACCGTTCCTGTCCGGGGGTTCCGAACAGGTACAGGATGTGTTGATCGTCCAGAGTGATGCGGCCGAAGTCCATCGCCACGGTGGTGGTCGACTTGTCCTCGATGCCGACCAGGCTGTCCGTGCGGGCACTGATCTGAGTCAGCAGTTCCTCGGTGCTCATCGGCTCGATCTCGCTGACTGCCCCGACGAAGGTGGTCTTACCCACTCCGAAGCCTCCGGCAACGAGGATCTTCAGGGCGGTACGGAAGGGGTCAGAGCCGCTTACGAAGGCCATTCAGCACCGCCTCCAGGAGAGTTCGGTCGGTTGGGGAGCCCGCCCTCATGGCGTGCGGCGCCCGCGTGGTGAGCGCGTCGTGCTGCACGAGGTCGGACAGAAGAACTTTGGTGATGACGGCCGGCAGCCGCATGTGAGCGGCCACCTCGGCAACCGACAGGGGCACGCCGCACAGATTCAGGACCTGTTCGTAGTCGGGACCCAGATAGAGGTTCGGCCGGACGCCGGTGGCCACCACTTGGGTGAGCAGGTCGAAGTGCGCCGAGGGACGGGTGCGCCCGTTGCTGACCGTGTACGGGCGCACCAACCGCCCGGCGTCGTCGTCGAGCCACGCCTCGTCCTGCTCGTCCGTCATCCTCAGCGCCTCGGATCATGGGCCGCGGTAGGCGCCTGTTGACGGGCGGGGGTGGCGAGATACGTGCGGACGCTCTTGACCAGCTTGGCCATCTCGTAGCCGAGCACGGCGACGTCAGCTTCCCGCCCGGCCAGGACCGCCAGACAGGCCCCGGAGCCCGCCGCGCACACGAACAGCAGCGCGGTGTCCAGCTCTACGACCACCTGACGCACGTCCGCACCGTCGGCGAACCGCACGCCCGCGCTGCGCGCGAGGGAGTGCAGACCGGACGCCACAGCCGCCAGGTGTTCTGCTTCGTCGATGGTCTCCAGACCATCGAAAGCCTTCGCCAGTCCGTCCGAGGACAGCAACAGGGCGCTGCGGGCGTGGGGGACCCTTTGGACGAGTCCGGTCAGGAGCCAGTCGAGATTCTGGTTCTGGACGGTAGGCATGTCGCTCACGGTGGCGTTCTTCTCCTCAGGGGTGGTGTGAAGCCTGCGGGTCAGTGAGAGCTCTCAGCGGAACTGTCGGCGGGTTCGTTCTCGGCGAGGCCGAATCCTCGCTGGAACGTGGCCATCAGCCCCGGATCGTGCTCCACCTCTTGCTCGTTCCCCCTGTGCGTGCCGGGAGCGTCCCGGAGCTGCGGCACGAGGTGCTCCTGCGCACGGCGCTGCGGCAGCGCCGGCCGCTCGTCGTCGGCCGGCCCGCTGGTGTGCGAGGGCCCTCGGTCGTACGGCTGCGCGCCGTCCACCGGTCCTGCGTGCTGCGACGCCATGGGTATCGGCGCGGTTTGAGGCAGCGGCTGCGCCGCGCGCAGCGCAGCCACGGGTCGGGCAGTCGGCTGCGGCGCGGGCGGCGGGGCCACAGACCGTGCAGCCGGCTGCGGCTGCGGGCCCGCGAGCTGGGCGGCCGGCTGCGGCGTGGCGGCAGCCTGGATCGGCCGGGGCCTGTCAGCAGCCTGGTCCGGCGTTTCGTCCGGTTCGTCACCGATCAGTCTGCGCGGGATGATCAAGATGGCCTGGATGCCGCCGAAGATGTTGTTCTGCAGCCGGACGGCGAGGCCGTGGCGGCGGGCCAGCGCGGAAACCACGTACAAACCGATGCGGCCGTCCGCGAGCAGCTTGCTGATGTCGATGCGGTCGGGCTCGGCAAGCAGCTGGTTGTACCGGGCCTGCTCCTGCAGCGGCATGCCGAGACCGCGGTCCTCGACCTCGACGGCCAGCCCAGCGGCCACTCGCTGGGAACGCAGCAGTACCTGGCTGTGCGGATCCGAGAAGGCCGTGGCGTTCTCGACCAGCTCGGCCAGCAGGTGGATGACGTCGGCGACGGCGTGACCGCGTACCGTTCCCTCGATCGGCGGCACCAGCTTGACCCGGGAGTAGTGCTCGACCTCGGCGATCGATGAACGCAGTACCTCGGTCAGGGTCACCGGGCGGGTCCACTGGCGGCGGGAGACGGAGCCGCCGAGCACAGCGACGTTCTCCGCGTGCCGCCGGATGCGGGTGGCCAGGTGGTCGACGTGGAAGAGGCCCTTGAGCAGCTCCGGGTCCTCCACCTCGTTCTCGAGCTGGTCCAGCATGCTGATCGCACGGTGCACAAGGGACTGCAGGCGCCTGGCGAGGTTGACGAAGACCTCGACCCTCTCCTCGCTGTCCTGCGTGCCGTCCCCGGACGGCTTCGCGGCCTGCGCGGCCTGGGCAACGGCCGTCTTGGCCTGCCACAGCAAGACGTTGATCTCGTAGGTCAGACGGCCCTGTACGTCCACCTCGGGCGGCGCGTGATGGGTGAACGAAAGCTGCTCGACGCTCTCCCCCCGGCCCAGTCTCTCCAGCATGTCCTGCAGTTCCGCCTGGCCCGCGGCGACCGTGCGACGCAGTATCTCGTACTGCTGCAATGCGTTGCGGGCCTCGGCACGGCCGGCGAACACGGCCCCGACCAGAACGCCGGTGCCGAGTACGGCGCCCGCGACGAGCACGCCCCAGGTCGCGGCGTCGGCGGCGCCGGCCTGAGCAAGCAGTACGTAGACGATCAGGGCCGCCGCCAGGACCGCCATGAGGACTGCCGGCCACAGTGCCAGACGTACCGTGCGGGACCGGGTAGCCACATCGGCTGGCCGATTCCGGACTGTCAGCCTGGCATGCCTGCTGCGTCCCGGGCCTGCCGCGGTCGTTGTCCGACCGGCATCCGAACGCACTGTGAATGTCGGGGAATCGGGCATCGAAGTCCTCTCGATCAGCCAGTTCGGACACCTGGCGGCGCAGCACAGACCAACCGTCAACTCGGTTTCGCGATGGGAGGGTTATTCGGTCGGCACCCTACGCCAGTCTCATCCATATGGCGTAATCACATGGGTACTGCCTGGCCACAAAGAGGATTCCCGGACTGCTGAAACGATTGGTCTGCCATCGGCGGCGGCACGCCACACGGTGCCCGAGCAGGGCACTGACCGCGGAGCGCGACTGGATGCAGCCGAACCCGCGGAGTGCTCGAACGACTACGGTCGGACCATGACAACGAACGAGACGATCGTCGTCGTGGGTGGCGGGGTCTCCGGCCTCACCACCGGAGTCGTACTGCTCGAGGCAGGGCTGTCCGTGCGGTTGATCGCCAAGGAGATCCCCGCCCCCACCTCGCCCGCGGCCAGCGCGATCTGGAGCCCGTACTTTGTCGAGCCCTGGGCGGATGTCCGGGAATGGAGTCTCACATCGCTCGACGCCTTCCGGCGTCTCGCCAAGGAGGGCGCGGCCGGTGTCCGCATGACAAGCGGCATCAAGGCTGCCCGGCAACCCGTCGACGCACCACCGTGGAGCGAGCTGCTCCCCGATTTCCGGGAGGCTGACGCCTCCGAGCTTCCTCACGGCTTCCTTTCCGGCCACCGTGTCACCGTCCCGCTCGTCGACATGGCGGTCTATCTCGACCATCTGCGTCGCCGCTTCCGTGATCTCGGCGGAGCGGTCGAGCAGCGCGTGGTCCGCTCACTCGACGAGTTCGATGATGTGTCCGCCGTCGTCAACTGCGCCGGCATGGGCGCCGCCGAGCTGGCCGGAGACGTTACAGTGCAGCCAACGCCCGTACGACAACTGGTGGTTGAGAATCCGGGGGTCGCGGAGTTCTTCTCCGAGTCCACAGGATCGTCGTCCGACCTCGTCCACTTCTATCCGCACGGGGACAAAGTCGTTCTGGGCGGTACCGCGCTCGAGGATGACGGTGACCTGTCCGAGGACGCGGCCGCGGCGCACGGCATCGTCGCGCGTTGCGCCGCGGTCGAGCCCAGGCTGGCGGATGCCCGGGTCATCGAGCATCGAGTGGACGTCCGACCGACGCGCTTCGAGGTGCGGGTCGAGCCCGACCGTCGTGAAGACGGCATCCCCGTGATTCACAACTACGGGCACGGGGGAGCCGGAGTGACGTTGTCGTGGGGCTGTGCTCGGGAGGTCGCGCAGTTGCTCGCCGAGGGCATTTGGTGACGCGGCACCAGCGCGACCAAGGCGCCCAGCACGACCAGAGGGGGCGCCGAACGTGACACAACCAAGCGCGACTCACGTGGCAGAGGCGGAGCGCATCATCGGTACGCCGGACACTCCGGACGACTTGAAGTTGTGGATCACGTCGCGGACCCGGTCGGCGCTGGTGAACGTGACCTCGGCGATCTTCACCACGTCCATGAGCAGCACCATCTGGGCCCGGCGCCAGGCCACCACCGCCCCGGTGCCTCTGCGGATGATCCGCAGCAGCCGCTGCCCCTCGTCGTCATCGATCTCGCGCACGCGCACACGTTCAGCCACCCGGGCACCCTGGCACGACGCGCCGCCCGGCACGGAACCCGGCGGCGCGTCACTCACCGTAGGGCGGAAGCGACCTGATCTGGCGTCATACGCCAGTGGTGCCGTCGATGCGCTCCCGGACCAGGTCGGCGTGGCCGTTGTGGCGGGCGTACTCCTCGATCATGTGGACGTAGATCCAGCGGAGGTTGACGTCCTGCTCCATGAAGCGGCCTGCGTCGGTCAGAGCACGGTCGGCGCAGAGCTCGCGGGCGCGGGCGATCTCCGCCTGCCAGGTGGCGAGGGCGTCGTGCAGTGTGGCGCCCTCGGCCAGTTCGAAGCCGCCGTCGGGGGCAGACGGATCGGCCTGCGGGTCGTAGATGGGCGGGGCCTGTTCTCCGGCGAACACTCGGCGGAACCAGTTCCGCTCCACCTCTGCCATGTGCTGGACGAGACCGGTCAATGTGAAGCCGGACGGTGGCACGGACGCGACGGCGGCCTGCCCGTCGTCCAGGCCCTCGCACTTCATGGCGAGGGTGGCGCGGTGAAAGTCAAGCCAGCTATCGAGCGTAGTGCGCTCGTCGGCGTTCAGGGGCGGCAAAGGGCGTTCGATGGCGCTCATCGGTCGATTATCACCAGCGGCCGAAACCGTCGACAGGCAGGGCCTTCGACCGGGCGAACGTTGCCTGATGCGGCACCAGCGCGCCACGCGGTAGAGGAGGTAGACGATTTGCGAGCTGAAGGTGCGAGACTCGACGAGTTCGAGATCCACCCCGGCGCTTGCGCCGGGGAAGGAAAAGAATGGAATGCCACCGCCCACCAGTACCAGGTAGACCCTGGCCCGGCACTTGTCGATCAGACCCAACGCGGCCGCCACGGGGGCTCAGTACCGTCCTGGGGGGGACCTCGGAACAACCGCGCACGCGATCATCGCCGTCCTCGCCGCCATGCTCACCGCATGCAGCAGCGACAAGCCTGACAGCCAGGCCGCTCACACCGCCGGCGACGGCGAGCCCGTAGCCAACCAGCCGAGCGGAACCGGCGCCGACGTGCGCCTCGTGTGGAGCCACACCGGGAAGGACGACAGCAGCGACACGGGCGTCAGGTACGTCGCCCGGGTGACGAACCCCGGCAGCTCCCTGGCGTCCGTGGCCATCGACGCCCGGGCCCTGGACAAGGCGGGCGCCATCGTCGGCTCGGACCAGGAGGCTATGCCGAACATCCCCGCCCACACCACGTTCGACTTCCTCGGCACGCTCGGCGGCGGCTTCACCCAGCTCACCGGAACCCCCGCGAAGATCGACGTCACGCAGGCGAAGGACGCCTTCGGCATGGCCGGATCCGTCGAGCAGCCCATGCTCGCCACCAGCAAGCTGAAGCTCACTCAGGGCAGCCGCGACGACCTGTTCACGAACGACCCCTACTCGTACAACCTGACGGTGAAGGTCATCAACAGCACGCACGGTGACCTGCGGGGCATGGTCACCCAGCAGGTCATCCTCTACAACGCGGCCGGTCAGATCGTCGGCGGCGACAGAGGTTCGTCCGACAATGCGCCCAACAACCTTCCCGCCGGGATGAGCTACCGCGAGCAGTGGACCGGCATCCCCGCCCATGGCAAGGCGACCCGCGCCGTATACACCGTGTGGGAAGGCTGATCAGGCATGCACGCCAGAACCGCACTGATCACCATCGCCGTCCTCGCTGCCACGCTCACCGCATGCGGCAGCAACGCGCCCTCGCCCAGCAAGGCAGAACGCGCCACCACCGCCAACTCGCCTACCTCTGCCGCACCGAGCACCGCCGCACCGAACCTCTCCACCGCCTGGGTCCCGAAGTTGGACAAGGCCACCACCAGCGACGTCCAAGGCCTCTGCGAGCACGTCGGAAGCCAGCAGTGCGCCGACCATCTCACCGGCATCGTCACTGTCGGTGTTGACCTCCAAGACGCGATCACAGAAGCCGGTGCGAAACGGATGTATCCGCGGTCCATGGACCAGCTCGACAAGATGATGCGCGCCTCAGACGGCTACACCAACGATGGCTGCCTGAACGATCCGCTCGCGGACATGGATGGGTCGCCATGTTTCAAGCACTCGCTGGACATCATGGGAGCTGGCACGAGTCTCCAGTTCACGATGCAGGCGGATGAGATCCGGTGGGGGCTGGACGGCTGACGGCATCAGGTCCGGGAAGGGTAGTATCCCGGCCCGCCCGCAAAGACTCCCGCCTCAGCTGGGACCGTAGCGGTGCGCGTTGTCGCCCACCCACGTACCGAACCGCCCGAACGCCCGGTAATCACAGGTCCCCGGGCCGTCACGGCTCTGCAACAACCACGGCAGCCCGGCGGCCGCATGGACATCCTGAGCCGGTGCACATCGACATCAATTCCCTGATCAACACGGCTGGCACGCTCGCCGCCGTCGCACTCGGTGCCGGGCTGACCGCCCGCATCAACTCCCGCGCGACCGCCCGGGCCGAAGC
>NZ_JBSFXG010000035.1:0-88777 GCF_053595235.1 Streptomyces sp. NPDC002520
CTCTGCGTCGCCTCATCCGCCGCGCGTGGATCCTCTACCGCTGGGACGCACGCCCCGGGAAGCGCCCCTGAGCACCGCCTATCCGCGCACGCCCTTAGCTGATTAGAGACGCTGCATCCGTAGTCGCCCAGAGGCTCGTGCGCAGTCGACTCCGCCTCGGTCAGGTGACCGCCGGGCGCGGCCAGTTGCTTCACAGCATCGCCGGGCCGCGCGCCGTCGCAGGCGGTGCGCACCAGCCACCAGTCCTCCACGTACGGCGTGGCGAACCACCCGGCCACCGCCAGGACGGCCAGAACCGCCACCGCCGCCTTCGTCCAGCGCCGCATCGCTCGCCCCCGTAGCGCACTCGTCCCACGAGAGCCACCGGGGCCCTCCCGTTACGAACGCGAACCCTACCGGCCGCCGCGTGCGGCTCCGCCGCCGGGTGTCAGTGCGCCTCGGCCGCGCGCAGCTGCTCGGCCGTCGGTGCCGTACCGCCCAGGTGGGCCGGGAGCCACCAGGAGTCCTCGGCGTTCCTGGGGCGCGTGGGGTAGGCGCGCTGGGCGGCTTCCAGCAACTCCTGGACGCGCTCGCGCAGCCGGCGGGTGATCGCTCCCGCGTACTGGTCGCGCGGGGCCTCGACGGGTTCGCCGACCCGGATGGTGATGGGGGTGTGGCTGCGCTTGAAGTTGCGCGGGTGCCCCTTGGTCCACAGCCGCTGCGTGCCCCACAACGCCATCGGGATGAGCGGGACGCCGGCCTCCTGGGCGAGGCGCGCCGCACCGGACTTGAAGCTCTTCAGGGTGAACGACTGCGAGATCGTGGCCTCCGGGAACACCCCGATGATCTCCCCGGAGCGCAGCGACTCCAGCGCGTGCGCGTAGGCGGTCTCGCCCTGTTCGCGGTCGACCGGGATGTGCTTCATCCCGCGCATCAGCGGCCCCGACACCTTGTGCCGGAAGACGGACTCCTTCGCCATGAAGCGCACCAGACGCTTCTGCGGCAGCGCGGCCAGACCGTCGAAGATGAAGTCCAGATAGCTGATGTGATTGCTCACCAGCACGGCGCCGCCCTCGCGCGGGATGTTCTCCGAACCCTTGCAGTCGATCTTGAGGTCCCACACCTTGAACAGCGTCCTGGCGAAACCGACGACGGGACGATAGACCAGCTCTGCCATGGGAGGGTTGGACCCTTTCTGCTCTGCTCGGGAAAGGGGGCTCCCGGCGGGAAGTTACGCAGCCGTAGGTTTTCGGCGTCTCGCAGATGGTGCCCGAAGAACGGACAGGTAGCCAGTCCTGGTGCCTCGTGGCGGCGAGATCCTCGTCACGTCACCTTTGCTCCGCGCGTACCGGGACCTGCGGGAGCTTCACGACGGAGACCGATCCCGGGCGGGGGAATCCCCGCGGCCTCGTGGATGCTTGTTCAGATGGTGACCGCGCAGGTGGTGCGGCGGAGCGGGAGGGTGCGGGTGAGCGGGGACGAGGGCAGGCGGCTCGGAGCGGCCGAGCTGGGCGGCGAACTGGGGGAGCGGGCCACGCTCGTGCAGTTCTCCAGCGCCTTCTGCGCGCCCTGCCGGGCCACCCGGCGCGTCCTCGGCGAGGTCGCCGCGATGGTCCCGGGCGTCGCCCACGTCGAGATCGACGCCGAGGCCCGCCTGGACCTCGTACGCGAGCTGGCCGTCCTCAAGACCCCCACCGTGCTGGTCCTCGACGCCGGCGGCCGGGTGGTGCGGCGCGCCGTCGGACAGCCCCGCAAGGCGGACGTCATCGCGGCGCTCGGAGAGGCCGTGTGAGGTCGTCCGGCACCTGGTGAGGCATCGCCCGGATCCCGGACCGAACTTGACTGCACCCGCCACCTATCGTCAGCCTGACCGTATGCCGATCGAACTCCTTCTCTTCGGCCGGGTCCACGTCGACCTGGTGCGCACCGCGAGCGCGTGCTGTCCGAGCTGTTGAACAGTCACGGATCCGGTCGCCACCAGCAGAAGGACAACTCAATGACGGCCATGCCCGACCTCGGCACCTTCCAGATCGCCTCGCCCGGCCTGCTGCGCTCCACCTTCCGCCGGCACGCCGCCGGTGTCGCGGTGATCACCGCGCGCGGAGAACGCGGCCCGGTCGGCTTCACCGCCACCTCCCTCACCTCCGTCTCCGCGGACCCCCCGCTCGTCTCCTTCGGTATCGGCACCGGCGCCTCCAGCTGGCCCGCCGTCGCCGAGACGGAGTACGTCGGCGTCCACATACTCGGCGAGCACCAGAGCGACCTGGCCGCCACCTTCGCCCGCAGCGGCGCCGACCGCTTCGGCGCGCCCACCGCCTGGCGCGAGGGCCCGGAAGGTGTACCCGTCCTGGACGACGTGCTCGCCTGGCTGGTGTGCCGCGTGGTCGGCCGTGTCCCGGCCGGGGACCACCGGATCGTGCTCGCCGAGGTGGTCCTCGGCGACCCGACCGGCACGGGCAGGCCGCTTCTCTACCACCAGGGACGCTTCGGCGGATTGCGGGATTGATCACGCCCCGCAGTCCTGCGAGGCCGTCCGGTTACGGTTACGCTGCGTTGCAGACGTCACAGTTCAAAGCGCTTGCTTAGCGGGCATGAACTGGGTGTACTGGTGAGTAATATTCGACCGGGCGGATGGACGCCCGATCGTGGGGATCAGCCGATTGATCGAGGCACCTATGCTGCCTCCAAGAGGCAGCCCGGAAATGACGATTGCAGTAGGAGAGCCGGCGTGAGCTTGAGGATCGTTGTCACTGTGAAGTACGTGCCCGACGCCACTGGCGACCGGCACTTCGCCGATGACCTGACTGTCGACCGCGACGACGTGGACGGTCTGCTCTCCGAACTGGACGAGTACGCCGTCGAGCAGGCCCTCCAGATCGCGGAGGACGCGGACGACGCCGAGGTCACCGTTCTGACCGTCGGCCCCGAGGACGCCAAGGACGCGCTCCGCAAGGCCCTCTCGATGGGTGCCGACAAGGCCATCCACGTCGAGGACGACGACCTGCACGGCACCGACGCCATCGGCACCTCCCTGGTGCTCGCCAAGGCGATCGAGAAGGCCGGCTTCGACCTGGTCGTCTCCGGCATGGCCTCCACCGACGGCACCATGGGTGTCGTCCCCGCGCTGGTCGCCGAGCGTCTGGGCGTCCCGCAGGTCACCCTGCTGTCCGAGGTCTCGGTCGAGGACGGCACCGTGACGGGCCGCCGCGACGGAGACGCCGCCTCCGAGCAGCTCGAGGCGCAGCTCCCGGCCCTGGTCTCCGTGACCGACCAGTCGGGCGAGGCGCGCTACCCGTCCTTCAAGGGCATCATGGCGGCCAAGAAGAAGCCGGTGGCGTCCTGGGACCTGTCCGACCTCGACATCGATGCCGAGGAGGTCGGTCTCGACGGTGCGTTCACCAAGGTCGAGGACGCGGCCAAGCGCCCGGAGCGCACGGCCGGCACCATCGTCAAGGACGAGGGCGAGGGCGGCAAGCAGCTCGCTGAGTTCCTCGCGAGCCAGAAGTTCATCTAAGGGCCAGAGGGTGTCTTCTGGATCAGGCTGGCCGCCAGGAGCGGCGCCTGATCGGCCGACCCGAGCGGGGTCCGGTGCGTGCAGCTGCAAGGCGGAGGAGGGCGTCGACGCGGAGCGTCGGCGACCGACGACAACGCGGCGGATGTGCGTGCCTGGGCCCGCGACGCCGACATGATCCAGAAGGCGCCCCCCGACCCCGCTGACCGCCCCTCAACTTCGTTACGCAGGAGAGCAAATCCCATGGCTGAAGTCCTCGTCTACGTCGACCACGTGGACGGTGCCGTCCGCAAGCCCACCCTCGAGCTGCTGACCCTGGCCCGCCGCATCGGCGAGCCCGTCGCCCTCGCGCTGGGCAACGGCGCCGCCGACACCGCCGCCACGCTCGCCGAGCACGGCGCGGTGAAGGTCCTCACCCACGAGGCGTCCGAGTACGCCGACTACCTGGTCGTCCCGAAGGTGGACGCCCTCCAGGCCGCGGTCGAGGCCGTCTCCCCGGCCGCCGTGCTGGTCCCGTCCTCCGCCGAGGGCAAGGAGATCGCCGCCCGCCTGGCGCTGCGCATCGGCTCCGGCATCATCACCGACGCCGTCGACCTCGAGGCAGGCGACGAGGGCCCGGTGGCCACCCAGTCGGTGTTCGCCGCGTCCTTCACCACCAAGTCCCGTGTCATCAAGGGCACGCCGGTCATCACGGTCAAGCCGAACAGTGCCGCCGTCGAGGCCGCCCCGGCCGCCGGCGCCGTCGAGGCCCTGGCCGTCACCTTCTCCGACAAGGCCACCGGCACCAAGGTCACCGGCCGCACCCCGCGCGAGTCGACGGGCCGCCCCGAGCTGACCGAGGCCGCGATCGTGGTCTCCGGCGGCCGTGGTGTCAACGGCGCCGAGAACTTCGCGATCATCGAGGCGCTCGCCGACTCCCTCGGCGCTGCCGTCGGCGCCTCGCGTGCCGCCGTCGACGCCGGCTGGTACCCGCACACCAACCAGGTCGGCCAGACCGGCAAGAGCGTGTCGCCGCAGCTGTACATCGCGAACGGCATCTCGGGCGCGATCCAGCACCGCGCCGGTATGCAGACCTCGAAGACCATCGTCGCGGTCAACAAGGACCCCGAGGCCCCGATCTTCGAGCTGGTCGACTACGGCGTCGTCGGCGACCTGTTCGACGTCGTCCCGCAGCTGACCGAGGAGATCCAGGCCCGCAAGGGCTGAGCCTCTCCCAGGCGCTCCACGAGGCCCCTGTGACCCGCGCGGTCACGGGGGCCTCGGTGCATTCTGGAGGCGACCCGAGAGGTGCCGGTCGGCGCCCCGGAGGACCTCGGTCGGCTCACCCGAGGGTGTTGACCAGCGGAACCGCCCCGGATAACTTCATTCTACGGATTGTTGATTCCGTACAGCGGAAAATTGGAGGGTGTGGGATGGGTCAGCAGGAGAAGGTGGCGACGAGCCTCGCGGGCGCGGTCAGCGAGGAGATCAGCGCATCCCTCGCGCCGGTCGACGCGGAGCTGGAGCGCCGCTACCCCGGAGACCCCGGCACCCGGCAGCCCGTCCACACCGTGTACGTCCCCGGCGACGCCTTCGCCGCCGGCACCATCCGCTCCTGGGGCGACCAGGCCCTCGCGTCCCTCGACGAACACGCGCCGGACGCCGCCTCGTTCGCGGCTGCCCTCGGCCTGTCCGACGACCTCGCCGAGCCCGTCTACGCCCGCGTCCGCGCCAAGCTGGAGCGCGAGCCCATCGAGGACCTGCGCGTCGACTTCGAGGACGGCTACGGCCCCCGCCCCGACGCCGAGGAGGACGAGGCGGCCGCCCGCGCCGCCCGGATCGTCTCCGAGGCGTACAGGAACGGCACGGCGGCCCCGTACATGGGTATCCGCATGAAGTGCATGGAGGCCGCGGTACGCGACCGGGGCATCCGCACCCTCGACGTCTTCCTCACCGGCCTGATGGAGGCCGGCGGCCTGCCCGAGGGGCTCGTGCTGACCCTGCCGAAGGTGACCTACGCCGAGCAGGTCAGCGCCTTCGTGCGTCTCCTGGAGGCGTTCGAGAAGGCCCACGGACTCGACTCCGGCCGCCTCGGCTTCGAGATCCAGATCGAGACCAGCCAGTCGATCCTCGCCACCGACGGCACGGCGACCGTCGCCCGCATGATCCAGGCCGCCGAGGGCCGCGCCACCGGCCTGCACTACGGAACCTTCGACTACAGCGCCTGCCTCGGCGTCTCCGCCGCCTACCAGGCCAGCGACCACCCGGCCGCCGACCACGCCAAGGCGATCATGCAGGTCGCCGCGGCGGGCACCGGCGTACGCGTCTCCGACGGCTCGACCAACGTCCTCCCCGTCGGCCCGACCGAGAAGGTCCACGACGCCTGGCGGCTGCACTACGGTCTCACCCGCCGCGCCCTGGCCCGCGCCTACTACCAGGGCTGGGACATGCACCCCGGCCACATCCCGACCCGCTACGCGGCCGTCTTCGCCTTCTACCGCGAGGGCCTCGAGCAGGCGGCGGCCCGGCTCGCCCGCTACGCCAACCGCGCCGGCGGCGACGTCATGGACGAGCCCGCCACCGCCAAGGCCCTCAGCGGCTACCTGCTGCGCGGCCTGGACTGCGGCGCCCTCGACGTCGCCGAGGTCGCCGCACTCACCGGCCTGACCCGCGCCGGCCTGGAGGGCTTCGCCGCCCCCCGGCGCGGCGACCTGACGGCCTCGGCGAAGTAACGCGCCGTCATCGCGGCTCCGGACAGACCCCGGCCGCCCCCGCCGCCCCGATTGAAGGGCGACGGGGGAGGCTCGTGTCCGGTGCCCTTCAATCGGGGTGGCGCCTGGTGAATTCCCGGACGCGGGCGTGGGGACCGGTCCCTGGCGGCTGACCGGATGAACCTTGGGACGACATCGCCCTCGCGCGCGGGCGGGCGAAAGCGTGACCCGCGCTGACGCAGATTATGGGACAACTTCCAGATCACCATGGACAAGAACCGCAGCGTCGTCGCGCTCTTCAACAAGGTCCCCTGAGCCCACGCCCGCGCCGCCAGCCCTGAGCGCGGGCACACCGGAGGAGGCGTCGGCCGCACCGGAAGCGGCCGACGGCCCCGGACGCGACGGCCCCGGACACGGCGGCTGCGGCGGGAGCCGCCCGTCATGCCCCGGGCGGGGTATGCGGCCGGCCGTGTGCGTACGGCTCCAGCCCCGACTCCGTCACCCACGTGTGCTTCGCGAACAGCCGTGTCCCCCGGTCGCACAGCCCGGCATCGGCGCGCGCCCGGGCGCAGAACTCCTCGGGAGTCACGCCGAACAGCTCCCTCAACGGAGCCGATTTCACGAGAAGTTCGGACAGCAGGGCGTGCTGGCCGGGATGCGGGCGCGGCACCCCGGCGCCGTTGTGCAGCACCCCGTGCCGGTTGACGTACGCGTGCGCGCCGGGGAGCGTCGAGCCGTCCGGCAGCTCGATCCGAACGTCCGGCGCGGGCAGCCAGGCCCGCCGGAAGTTCGTCTCGCTCGCGTCGATCACGGCCAGTTGCCGCGGATTCAGCCAGATGAGGAACAACTCCCGTAACGCGCGCGGGGACTTGACCGGCGAGGCCGAGACATAGCCCATGCGGCTGACGTGTGCGGAGACGCCCACGTCGATCCCGGTCAGCCGGGCCCGCACCATGGGAATGGGGGAGTCGATCCCGAACTCGTCCAGCTTGTGCCGCAGTTGGCCGGGGCAGGCGTTGGAGCCGACGGCGAGCACCGGTACCCGGTCGGCGTGCACCAGGCGCTCAAGCGGCAGCATCCGGTCGCCGTGCAGCAGACCGGAGTCGGCGGGCCAGGCGCCCGGGTAGCTCAGCGGATGGTCGCGGGGTGCCTCGGCGAGGCCGAGTTCGTCCAGGGTGCGGCCGGCCATGGGCGGCTCAGTCCGCGGGCGGCAGTTCGCCGGAGCCGCGGGCGATCAGCCGGGTCGGCAGCTCGACGCGTTCCGGGGCGACCAGGACGCCGTCCAGCTGACGGAAGAGCCGCTCGGCGGCGGTACGGCCCAGAGCGGCCGCGTTCTGGGCGACGACCGTCACGCCCGGCTGGAGCAGGTCGGCCAGCTCGAAGTCGTCGAAGCCGACGAGGGCGACGGGGCGGGACCGCTCGGCGAGCACGCGGATGACGGTGACCGTGACCCGGTTGTTGCCGGTGAACACGGCGGTGACCGGGGAGGGGCCGGACAGCATCTCCTCGGCCGCCCGGCGCACCCGCTCGGGGTCGGTCGCCCCGAGGGAGATCCACCGCTCGTCGACGGGTATCCCCGCGTCCTCCATGGCGGTCCGGTAACCGCGCAGTCGCTCGGCCGCGGTGTGGATGCGGGGCATGTCGCCGATGAAGCCGATCCGCCGGTGGCCGTGCGCGATCAGGTGGGCGACACCGTCGCGGGCACCGCCGTAGTTGTCCGACAGGACGACGTCGGCGTCGATGCGCCCGGCCGGCCGGTCCACGAACACCGTCGCCACGCCCGCCCTGATCTCCGGCTCCAGGTAACGGTGGTCGTCCCCGGCCGGAATCACCACGAGACCGTCCACCCGCCGCGCGCACAGCGCCAGCGCCAACTCCTGCTCCCGCTCCGGGTCCTCGGCGCTGGAACCGTTGATCAGCAGCGCGCCGTGCGCGCGTGCCACCTCCTCGACCGCGCGGCTCAGGGGGCCGTAGAAGGGGTCCGCCAGGTCCTCCAGGACCAGGCCGATGCTCGACGTACGGCCCTTGCGCAGCACCCGCGCGCTGTCGTTGCGGCGGAAGCCGAGCGCGTCGATCGCCTCCTGCACGCGCCGCTCGGTGTCCGGGGTGACCCCGGGCTCGCCGTTGACCACACGGGACACCGTCTTCAGGCCGACCCCCGCGCGCGCGGCCACGTCCTTCATCGTGGGACGATTGCCGTAGCGAGTCCCTGAGAGGTGGTCTGCGCGGCGGGTGGTCTCGGGCACGGTGCTGCGTCCTGTCCTGTCGTCCGGGGTGTCCACCGGGGTGGTGCGGCGATCCGGCGGATGTATGAGGATGTGGCCTCGAGCATAGAGCCTGGACAACGTTGTCAGATGCGAGAGAGACTGTCCACCGCTGCCTTCGGCCCGCAACCGCCGCTGTCGGCCTGCGGCGATGTTCCGGATTCGCTCCTGCGCACGTTCGCTTCGCACCTTCTCACGGATCAATGGGGAGATCTGACACTGATGCACACCGACCTCGTGGCGGCCCTGGACATCGGCGGGACAAAGATCGCCGGCGCGCTGGTGGACGGCCACGGACGGATCCGGGCACGCGCCCAGCGGGCCACGCCCGCGCAGCAGGACGGGGAGACGGTCATGCGGGCCGTCGAGGAGGTGCTCGGCGATCTCGCCGGGTCGCCGCTGTGGGGACACGCGGGTTCCCTCGGTATCGGCAGCGCGGGTCCGGTCGACGCCTCGGCCGGCACCGTCAGCCCCGTCAACGTGCCCGGCTGGCGGGACTTCCCGCTGGTGGAGCGGGTGCGCGTGGCCACGGGCGGCCTTCCGGTCGAGCTGATCGGCGACGGCGTGGCGATCACCGCGGCCGAGCACTGGCAGGGAGCCGCCCGCGGTCACGACAACGCGTTGTGCATGGTGGTCTCGACCGGCGTCGGGGGCGGCCTGGTCCTGGGCGGGCAACTGCACCCCGGTCCCACGGGCAACGCCGGGCACATCGGCCACATCAGCGTCGACCTCGACGGCGACCTCTGCCCGTGCGGCTCCCGCGGCTGTGTCGAGCGCATCGCGAGTGGCCCCAACATCGCCCGGCGCGCCCTGGAGCAGGGCTGGCGGCCCGGCCCCGACGGCGACACGTCCGCCGCCGCGGTGGCCTCCGCCGCCCGCGCGGGCGACCCGGTCGCCGTGGCCTCCTTCGAGCGCGCCGCCAGGGCCCTCGCGGCCGGGATCGCGGCCACCGCGACGCTGGTCGAGATCGACATCGCGGTGATCGGCGGGGGCGTCGGCAAGGCCGGCGACGTCCTCTTCACCCCGCTGCGCAAGGCCCTCGCCGACTACGCCACCCTCTCGTTCGTCCGGCGCCTGACGGTGACGCCCGCACAGATGGGCACGGACGCCGGTCTGGTGGGGGCGGCCGCGGCGGCCTTGCACATCGCCGCGCATACGTCCGTGTGAGAAGCGGCGGGCGGTGAGGGAAAGCGGCGATCGGCGTTCCGGCGGCCGTACTTCGGGGCCCGGACAGGTCTGCCCGTCGCCGGTGTCCCGTTCCACCGGGCCTCAGCCGCCCGTCGCCGCCGGCCACGGCAGGTCGCTGAGATACGACGTGCCCGGCGGCGGAGGCAGGACGACGGACGCGGTCAGGGACAGAGTGCCGGTGACGTGTTCTCCTGCGGGCGAGAGATAACTCGCCCGCAGGGACATCGCGTACGACCCGGTCGACGTCCCCGCCGGCGCCGTCACCTGCCATCGGGTGCCAAGGGACGCGCCGGTGGGCAGCGTGGGAGCGGTGGCCGCGGAGGTGGCGCGTACGGTCCAGCTGTCGGGGCCGGTCAGCGACACGGACACCTGGCGTGCGGGCGTGCGGCCCAGGTCGGTGACCGTGCTGGTCAGCGTGGCGGGTCTGCCGGCCTCCACGAGCGGGTCGCCGGACAGGCCGAGTTGGGCGGCGGGCGGGTCGGCCGCCCGGTCCGGGTCGGCCGAGACCCGCAGCAGGACCGTGCCGTGGGCCGGGACGGTCGCCGCGATGGTGCCGGCGGTGTTGAAGCCGCGGTGCTGCCACAGGTCGCGCTGGGTGTAGGCGGGGGCGCCGGACAGGCCGACGGCGGCGGCGCTGGTGGCGATGTGCTGTGCGGTCCCGGACTCGTTGAACAGGGCGACCGCGCGGCTGCCGTCCTTCATCTCCTTGGCGACGACCCAGCGCCCGCCCTCCGAGGAGACGACCGTGCCCTGCTTGCCCAGCGGGTCCTGGTCGACGGCGATGACCTCCTTGTTCGCCAGGATGCCGAAGGTCGCTCGGGAGGCCTTGCGCAGGTCGGTGCCGATGAGCAGCGGGGCGGCCATGACCGACCAGAGGGAGAAGTGGGAGCGGTACTCGGTGTCCGTCATGCCGCCGTTGCCGACCTCCAGCATGTCGGGGTCGTTCCAGTGGCCGGGACCGGCGTAGCGAGCGAGCGGCAGGTTCTGCTTGAGGATGGACAGCATCGAGCTCCACCGGTCGCCGATGTCGCCGGTGGTCCGCCACAGGTGGCCGTCGTCGGCAGCCCACTCCCAGGGTCTGTTCTCGCCCCACTCGCAGATGCTGTAGACGATGGGCCGGCCGGTCGCCCTCAGGGCGTCCCGCATGGTCCGGTAGCGCAGCTTGGCGTCGACGCCGAGGTTGTTGCAGTTGTCGTACTTGAGATAGTCGACGCCCCAGTCCGCGAACTGCCGGGCGTCGCTGTACTCGTGGCCGAGCGCGCCCGGAAAGCCCGCGCTGTTGCAGGTCTTGACGCCGGCGCTGGTGTAGATGCCGAGCTTGAGGCCCTTGGCGTGGACGTAGTCGGCGACGGCCTTGATCCCGTTCGGGAAGCGGGCCGGGTCGGGCACGAGCTTCCCGCCTGCGTCCCGGATCGGAAGTGCCCAGCAGTCGTCGAGGTTGACGTACTGGTAGCCGGCCTCCTTGAGACCCTTGTCCACGAAGAGGTCCGCGATGCCCTTGACCATGGCCTCGTCGAAGTCGGCCCGGCAGTGCGTGGAGTTCCAGTTGTCGAAGCCCATGGGCGGGGTGAGGGCCAGATCGTCGGCCAGGGCGGTCGTGGCGTCGGGAGACTGCGCGGGAGCCGCGAGCGCGGGGGCGATGAGACCGGCCGCCCCCAGCAGCGCCGCGGTGATGGCTCCGGTCACTCTTCGGCGGGCTGCGCGGGTTGTGCGGGTGTGAGGGTGACGCATCGTCGACGTTCCTCTTCCTCGCGCAGGGCGGGATGACGGCATGCGCGCGTCATCGGGGCGCGAATACGGTAGGACGTGTCGAAGTATGTTGGAAGAGTTGCGGTCGTGCCGTGTGACGTGTCGTCACGGGCCGTGAAAACGCATGGCCTTGAGGCCTGATGGCGGGGGCGGAGCGACCGGGCGTTCGGTTGTGTTGGGTTCGCCCGGCCGCGCGGCGCTCACCGGAACTCGTGCACGACCTCGATACGGCCGACGATGTGCGCGTTGAACTCGTCCAGTTCCTCGGCCGGCACCCACAGTTCGCGGATGGTCCTGCCGCCGGCCTGCTGCACCGGATACCGGGTGAGGAACGCCGAGTCGACCTCGAAGCGCGTCACGAAACCGGCTCCGTCGTGCTTGACGTTCCAGTCGCGGGCGATCCTGATCGCGTAGTCCTCGTTGAGGACCGGGTAGAAGATCGGCTGCTCGGGCAGTCGGGGCGGCCATGCCCGCCACTCCAACTGCCGGACCAGGGCCAGTTCCGTGGGGCCGGTGGGGCGCCACAGGGTGGTGGTCGGGCGGGGACTGGTCATGGTCGTCGTACTCCCGGTCGTGGCCCGCCGGCTTCCGGCGGACGGGGATCCGGACGGTACCGGCCCCTTGATCGCCGCCGCCACGAGGTTTCGGCGCGATCCGCGTGACCCCGGCCGGTCTGCGCAGTTGATCACGGCATGAAGAAGCGCAGCATGCTCGCCATCGCCAGCCTCGCCACCGGATTCGTCGTGGCCGCCGTCACCCCGTCCCACGCGGCGGGGCCGGGGGGTGTCGACGACCTGAAGGTCACCGACACCCTCGGCACGGTCGACCACCTCGTCAGCCAGGAAAGCCTGTCCCTGGACGAGGGCACACTCGGCCAGGAGTAGGCGGGACGGGGAGGGCCGGTACCCCTGCGGCAGGGGTACCGGCCCTCCCGTGTGCCCGCCCTCAACTGCGTGTGGTTTCCGTGGCAGGGTGGAACGGGCAAGCCCCAGGGGGCCAACAGAAGAGGGGGAACCGTGACCGTCGTCTGGATCAACGGCGCGTTCGGTGCGGGCAAGACCACCGCCGCACGGGAACTGATCGAGCTGATCCCGAACAGCACGCTCTTCGACCCCGAGATCATCGGGGAAACGCTCTCGCACCTGCTGCCGCCCAAACGCCTGGCCGAGGTCGGCGACTTCCAGGACCTGCCCATTTGGCGCCGGCTCGTGATCGACACCGCGGCCGCGATGCTCGCCGACCTCGGCGGCACCCTCGTGGCCCCCATGACCCTGCTGCGCCAGGAGTACCGGGACGAGATCTTCGGCGGCCTCGCCGCCCGCCGCATCCCCGTGCGGCACCTGCTGCTGGCCCCGGCGGAAACGATCCTGCGCGCGCGGATAGCCGGGCGCGAGGTCCTGCCGGACCTGCCCGACGGCGAGATACGGCAGCGACAGTGGGCCTACGATCACATCGAGCCCTACCGGGCCGCCCTCGCCTCCTGGCTCACCGCCGACGCCCACCTCGTCGACACCAGCGCCCTCACCCCCTACGAGACCGCCGTCCGCGTCGCCGACGCCGTCGGCAGCGGCGTCGCGGCGCCCTGCGACATCGTGCAGACCCCCGAGCCCACCGCCGAGACCGTCGCCGCCGGCGTGCTCCTCTTCGACGAGCGGGACCGGGTGCTGCTCGTGGACCCCACCTACAAGCCCGGCTGGGAGTTCCCGGGCGGTGTGGTCGAGCGCGGCGAGGCCCCGGCCCGCGCCGGCATGCGCGAGGTCGCCGAGGAGACCGGGATACGGCTGCGTGACGTGCCGCGGCTGCTCGTCGTCGACTGGGAGCGGCCCGCACCTCCCGGCTACGGCGGCCTACGGCTGATCTTCGACGGCGGCCGGCTGGACTCCGCCGAGGCCTCCCGGGTGCTGCTGCCGGGGCCGGAGCTGCGCGCCTGGCGTTTCGTCAGCGAGCAGGAGGCGGCCGGGATGCTGCCGCCCGTGCGCTACGAGCGGCTGCGCTGGGCCCTTCGGGCTCGTGAGCGCGGGGCCGCGCTGTATCTGGAGGCCGGGGTCCCGGTCGGCTGATACGGATGCCTGGTCGTGAGGAACGGCCAGGGGCAGCTGACCCGGATGCCGGGCCGGTGCGTGAGAGCGGGAGTCAGCTGTCGACCTGGGTGCCTGGCTGTGGGGTGGGTCCGGGGAGTCTGTCGTTGACCCTGGTGCCTGGCTGTGGAGTGGGCCGTGCCGTCTGTCGTTGACCCGGTTCCTGGCCGTGGGGTCTGCCGCTGATCCGGGTGTCTGGCCCTGGGGTCGGGACCGGGGGTTGTGAACAGCTGCTGCCGAACAGCGTACGAGTGTGTTCTGCGTCGGCCACCGCGACGCTCAGGTGCGGCACGCGCTGATCCGGCTGCTGCACTGGGCCAAACGCCACCTTCTCGCCATCGCGGTCGAGGACCTGGACTTCACCGCGGAGAAGACGCGGGAGAAGCACGGGCGACGTAAGAGGTTCCACAGGCTGATCTCCGGCATGCCCACCTCCAAGCTGCGCTCCCGGCTGGTCAGCATGGCGGCCGAACTCGGCGTCCCCCTCGTCGCCGTCGACCCCGCCTACACGAGCAAGTGGGGCGCTCAGCACTGGCAGAAACCCCTCACCGGTACCAACAGGAAACCTACCCGTCACGATGCGGCGAGCATCGCGATCGGTAGACGCGCCCTCGGACACCCGATCCGGCGACGGATGGCACCGCCCCGCGACGACCGGAGTGATCGTCGCGGGCATCGGACCGTCCAGGCCCGACCAGACACCCGAGGGCGTGAGGAGACCCGCCCCCCTATCCCCGGACCACGGACACGATCCGTGTCACCGGACACGGAGCGAAAGCGGGCGACCAGGACATCCAAAACCGTTCGGGATGTCCGCAGTGACCAAATGTGGGTCTACGGCTCACTCCTGATCACTGATCAGGAACGGTTCAGCTCGCCGCGTAGTTGCGCAGGAACAGCGCCTCGGCGACCGACAGCCGCTCCAGCTCCTGCGGCGACACGCTCTCGTCGACCGCGTGGATCTGCGCCTCCGGCTCGCTCAGGCCGATGAGCAGGATCTCCGCCTGCGGGTAGAGCGCGGCGAGGGTGTTGCACAGCGGGATGGAGCCGCCCTGGCCGGCGTACTGCATCGACTCGCCCGGGTAGGCGACCGCCATCGCGTCGGCCATCGCCTGGTACGCCGGGCTGGTCGGGTCGGCGCGGAAGGACTGGCCCTGGCCGATCTGCTCGGTGGTGACCCGGGCGCCCCACGGCGTGTGGCTCTCCACGTGGGCCTGGAGCAGCTTGGTCGCGCCGGCCGCGTCCACGCCCGGCGACACCCGCAGGCTGACCAGCGCGCGGGCGCTCGACTGCACGGACGGCGTGGCACCCACGACCGGCGGGCAGTCGATGCCGATGACGGTGACCGCCGGACGGGCCCAGATGCGGTCGGCCACCGAGCCGTCGCCGATCAGCCCGACCCCGTCCAGCACCTTGGCGTCCTTGCGGAACTGCTCCTCGGTGTACTCGAGACCGTCCCAGCCCTGCGTGGCGTCGAGCCCGTCCACGGTGGTCGAGCCGTCCTCGGCGCGCAGCGAGTCCAGCACCCGGATCAGCGCGGCCAGCGCGTCCGGGGCGGCACCGCCGAACTGGCCCGAGTGCAGGTTGCCGGCGAGGGTGTCGACCTGGACCCGCACCAGCGTCATGCCGCGCAGGGTGGTCGTCACGGTCGGCAGACCGACCCGGAAGTTGCCCGCGTCGCCGATGACGATCGAGTCCGCCGTCAGCAGCTCGGGGTGCTGCTCGGCGTACCGCTCCAGGCCGCCCGTGCCCTGCTCCTCGGAACCCTCGACGATGACCTTGACGTGCACCGGCACGCCGCCGTTCGCCTTGAGCGCGCGCAGCGCGAGCAGGTGCATGAGGAAGCCGCCCTTGCAGTCGGCGGTGCCGCGCCCGTACCAGCGGCCGTCCCGCTCGGTGAGCTCGAAGGGCGGAGTGGTCCAGGCGGCCTCGTCCAGCGGTGGCTGCACGTCGTAGTGCGCGTAGAGGAGAATCGTTTTGGCACCGTCCGGGCCCGGCAGGTAGCCGTAGACCGACTGGGTGCCGTCCGGAGTGTCCAGCAGTGCCACATCGGTGAAGCCTTCGGCGCGCAGCGCGTCGGCGATCCAGTTCGCGGCGCCCTCGCTCTCGCTCTTCGGGAACTGCGCGAAGTCCGCCACCGACTTGAAGGCGACCAGTTCGGTCAGCTCGGCCTTCGCCCGGGGCAGCAGCGAGGCGACGGTCTCGGCGACCGGATTCGACGACATGGGCACGCTCCTCGTAGGTGCGACGTTGAACTGCTGAGGTAGACCGATCCTCCCACAGGGTCCACGATCACCGCCGCCGTAGGATGCGGTGGACATGGGGTTTCCCCGCTCCCGGCGCTGCCGGGCGGACGGGGGGAGCGGCAACGGCACTGATCGGAGCGGTACACCATCGTGAGCGGCGAGAACTCTTCGGCGGACGACGTGCAGCGGGTGTGGGACGTCGTCGTGGTGGGCGCGGGGCCCGCGGGGGCCTCGGCGGCCTACGCGGCCGCGGTCGCCGGACGGCGCGTGCTGCTGCTGGAGAAGGCGGAACTGCCCCGCTACAAGACGTGCGGCGGCGGCATCATCGGCCCCTCGCGCGACGCGCTGCCGCCCGGTTTCGAGCTGCCCTTTCGGGACCGGGTGCACGCCGTCACCTTCTCGAACAACGGCCGCTTCACCCGCACCCGCCGCTCCAAGCAGATGCTGTTCGGGCTGATCAACCGGCCCGAGTTCGACCAGCAGCTGGTGGAGCACGCGCAGAAGGCGGGCGCCGAGCTGCGTACGGGTGTCACGGTGCAGCGCGTCGAGCAGCACGGCTCGGCGGTGCCGGACCGGCGCACGGTCGCGTTGGTGCTCCAGGGCGGCGAGACGGTGCTGGCCCGCGCGGTCGTCGGCGCCGACGGCAGCGCCAGCCGCATAGGCGCGCACGTCGGGGTGAAGCTGGACCAGGTCGACCTCGGCCTGGAGGCGGAGATCCCGGTGCCGGACACCGTCGCCGAGGACTGGAAGGGGCGGGTGCTCATCGACTGGGGCCCGCTGCCGGGCAGTTACGGCTGGGTCTTCCCGAAGGGCGACACGCTGACCGTCGGTGTCATCTCGGCGCGCGGTGAAGGTGCGGCGACCAAGCGCTACTTGGAGGACTTCGTCGCCCGGCTCGGTCTGGCCGGATTCGAACCGAGCATCTCCTCCGGGCACCTGACCCGCTGCCGGGCCGACGACTCGCCGCTGTCCCGCGGCCGGGTGCTGGTCTGCGGTGACGCGGCGGGACTGCTGGAGCCGTGGACCCGCGAAGGCATCTCCTTCGCGCTGCGCTCGGGCCGGCTGGCGGGGGAGTGGGCGGTGCGGATCGCGGAGGCGCACGACGCGGTCGACACCCGCCGCCAGGCCCTGAACTACGCGTTCGCGATCAAGGCGGGGCTCGGCGTGGAGATGAGCGTCGGCAAGCGGATGCTGGCCGCGTTCGAGCGCCGTCCGGGCGTCTTCCACGCGGCCCTCACCGGCTTCAGGCCCGCCTGGCGGGCGTTCAAGGACATCACCCAGGGCTCGACGTCGCTGGGCGAGCTCGTCCGGTCCCGCCCGATCGCGCAGCGGGCCCTGGCCGTGCTGGACCGGGGGACCGTCGCGGCACCGGAGGGGGACACCGTCAGTTCGTGACGGTGAGCCGGAACACCGGATGGTCGGGGGCCGCCGCGAGGATCTCCGCGTCGGAGGACGTGGCGGTCACCCCCGGGAAGTACTGCTTGACCTCCCAGCCCCACCTCTCCAGGTAGGTCCGCAGGATCGGGAGCTTCTCGTCGTCGGGGAGCTCCACCACGGTGAACACGCGCACCTTCCGGCCGACCCGCAGCTCCCCGCCGCCCGCCGCGCGTACGTTGAACACCCACTGCGAGTGGCCCCGCGCCGAGACCAGGTACTGACCGCCCTCGTAGGTGTGCGGGTTGACCGGTACGCGCTGCATCTTGCCGCTCTTGCGGCCGGGCACCGACAGTTCGGCGCTCCCCGCCATGCTGATCCCGTGCCGGGCGAGCCGGCCGACGATGCCGTTGAGACGGACGGCGAGCGGGCTGCTCTTGACGTAGTACGGCGAAGACGACGACATGGTGATCCCCCACGGATTGAGAGAGCGGTGCTCTCGTTCGACTCCAGTGTGGGGGCGTCGGCCGTTCCCATGCAAGAGCAGTGCTCTCGTTTTTGGGCACTGCTTCCTTTTGTGTGCACTGCTCTCGACTCATGGCACACTGCTGGGATGAGTACCGCACAGGGCGCCCGAGCGCGGGCCAGGACGGCAGTCACCGCGGCCATCAAGGACGAGGCTCGCAGACAGCTGGCGGCCGAGGGCGCGGCCAAGCTCTCGCTGCGGGCCGTCGCCCGCGAACTGGGCATGGTGTCCTCCGCGCTCTACCGGTACTTCCCCAGTCGCGACGACCTGCTGACCGCGCTCATCATCGACGCCTACGACTCCCTCGGTGCGGCGGCGGAGGCGGCGCACGCGCGGATCCCCGACGCGGACCTCATGGGGCGCTGGACGACCGTGTGCGAGGCGGTGCGGGCCTGGGCGCTCGCCCAGCCGCACGAGTACACGCTGATCTACGGCTCGCCCGTGCCCGGCTACTCGGCGCCCGACACCACCGTTCCCGCCGCCTCCCGCGTCGGCCTGCTCCTCATCGGCATCGTGCGCGACGCCCAACAGGGACCCGGTCTCGCCGACCTGTCCGTCCCCGCCGGCCTGCGCCCCGAGGCCGAGCGGATGGCGGCCGACTTCGCCCCCGAACTGCCGCCCGGGACCGTTGTGGCCCTGACGGCGGCCTGGGCCGAGCTGTTCGGGCTGGTCGGCTTCGAGGTGTTCGGTCAGTTCCACCGGCTGGTGGAGGATCCCGAACCGTTCTTCCGGCACGCGGTCCTCCGGCTGGCGGAGTCGGTGGGGCTGGGCGGCTCCTGAGGGGCCGGCCCCACCCCCTCCGCGCCGAGGGAGCGAGGGTGCCTCCTACGCCTCCGGAACGAGGACGACCTTCCCGGTCACCGTCCCGGACTCGGCCAGCCGCATCGCCCGGGCGGCCTCGGTGAGCGGCAGCCGGGCGGCCACGTGCGCGGTGACCTCGCCGCGCTGCAGGGCCCGGAACACCTCGGTGAGGTCGGCGCGCAGTCTGGCCCGGAAGCGGTCCTTGTTCAGGGCGCGCCCCGCCCAGACGTTGAAGAAGTACGCGTGGCGGCCGTTCGGCAGGGCGTTCCACAGCCACACCCGGCCCAGGATCTTCAGTACGGGCCACTGCTTGGAGCCCGTGTCGTCCCGGGTCGTGGCGCTGCCGTAGGAGACCAGGGTCCCGCCGGGGGCGAGCAGCCGCCAGGAGTCGACGACGCTGCGTCCGCCGAGGTGGTCGAAGACCGCGTCGACCCCGCCGGGGGCGAGTTCCCGGACCCGCGCCGGGACGTCCTCGGCGCGGTAGTCGACCGGGGTGACGCCCATCGTGCGCAGTGCGTCGTGGTGGCGGGCGGAGGCGGTGCCGATCACGGTCAGGCCGGCCGCCCGCGCGAGCTGGACGAGGACGGTGCCGACGCCGCCGCCCGCGCCGTGCACGAGGATCTTCCCGCTGTCGCGCACCCGCGCCCTGCGGTGCAGCATCTGCCAGGCCGTGATGCCGTTGAGCACCATCGTCTCCGCCTCCGCGGCCCCGATCCCGGCCGGCACCTCCACCGCGTCCGCCGCGTCGAGCACCACGTGGCTGGCCCAGCCACCGACCTTGACCAGCGCGGCCACGCGCCGGCCGACGAGGTCCGGGGCGACTCCCGCGCCAGCCGTGAGAACCGTGCCGACCAGGTCGTATCCCGGCACGAAGGGGAACGGCGGCTGGTCGTAGTAACGCCCCCGGCGCATCTGCTGCTCGGCGAACGACACCCCTGTGGCCTCCGTCCGGACCACGATCTGCCCGGCGCCCGGTGCCGGTATGTCCCGGCGCCGGAGTTCCAGGCCCTCCGGTTCCACCGTGCCCGGCAGGACGACCTCGACCAGTTCCCTGCTTCCCATGACGACCTCCGTGTCTCCGTGTCGATGAGGGCTGCCGGAGCCATTGCGGCTAGAGCCCTTCGGTTGAGTTAGAAGCTATAACTAAAATGATGCTATCCATCGTGAGTGTCAAGCTCTTACTCGCAAAGCCGTTACGACCTCTTGCGCTGGTGATACGTTGAAACCATTCGGCGTGGAGGAGTGTGAAGGCGATGGCGGCAGGCGCGGCGAGTCCCCGTGAGCGGTACCGCAGCCAGGTGCGTGCGGAGATCAAGGCGCGGGCCTGGGAGCAGATCGCCACGGCAGGGGCCTCGGGGCTGTCCCTCAACGCCATCGCGAAGGATCTCGGCATGAGCGGCCCGGCCCTCTACCGGTACTTCGCCGGCCGGGACGACCTGATCACCGAACTGGTGCGGGACGCCTACCGCAGCCTCGCCGACACCTTCCGCGCCGCCGCCGACTCCGGTGCGGGGCTGTCCGGCCTCGCGCAGGCGCTGCGCCGCTGGGCGCTGGCGGACCCGCAGCGGTACTTCCTGGTCTACGGCACCCCCGTCCCCGGCTACCGGGCACCTGACGACATCACCGCCATCGCGCAGGAGATCATGGCCGCCCTGCTGGACGTGTGCGTGGCCGACGCCCCCGGCACGCCGCCACCGCTGACGGCCCCGGAGGCCGCGGCACCCGACGCCCTCGATGCGCACCTCGCGGACCACCGCCGCTGGGCCGGCGACCACCCCGCCCCGCTCCCCGTCCTGCGGCGCGCCCTGGCCTTCTGGACCCGGCTGCACGGAGTGCTCTCCCTGGAACTCGCCGGCCACTTCGCCGGCATGGGCTTCGACCAGGACGTGCTGTTCGCCGCCGAGGTGGACTCGCTCACCGGCGGGCGCTGACCGCGCGGGCGGTCGTACTCCCCGGGGAGTACTCGTGATCACCTCGCCCGGCTGACGTCCGCGCGGTCCGTCGGCGTCTAGCGTGGCGGGCATGGAAGAGCAGCGCGGCCCCGGGCCCACGCACTGGTGGCGGTACGGGCCGCCGTGGTGGAACCGCTCCGCAGGCGACGCCGAGACGCGCCCCGCGCGGATGCCCTGGCGGTCCACGGCGCTGGTCACCGTGTTCGTGCTCGTCGGCTCGCACTTCGCCGCGCACGGGCAGCCTCACCGCGAGCCGCTCGACACCACCGGGCGCGTGCTGCTGCTCGTTGCCTCCCTCCTGCTGCTGTGGCGACACCGCCACCCGGCGGCAGTCGCCTTCGGTACGGCGGCCGCGGTGCTGGTCTACACGGGCGCGGGCTACCCCTACGGGCCGGTGTTCCTGACCGTCGTCGTCAGCTGCTTCAGTGCCGTCGTCGCCGGGCACCGGCGCGCCGCCTGGACGGCCCTCGGCCTGCTGTGGGCGGGGCATGCGCTGATCGCGCTCCGGCTGTACCGCTGGCTGCCGCCGGCGGGGGACAAGGGCGCGAGCATCGGCCAGGAGATCGTCGTCACCACCTGGGTGCTGGTCGTCGTCGCGGTGGCCGAACTGGCCCGGGTGCGGCGCGAGCAGTGGGCCCGGGAGCGGGCGGACCGCGCGCAGGCCGCCAAGCGGCGCGCGGACGAGGAACGGCTGCGGATCGCCCGGGAGTTGCACGACGTGCTCGCGCACAGCATCTCCGTCATCAACGTCCAGGCGAGCATGGGTCTCGCCCTGCTGGACAGCGACCCCGAACAGGCGCGTACGGCACTCACCACCATCAAGGCCGCGAGCAAGGAAGCACTCGGGGAGGTGCGCCAGGTCCTCGACACCCTGCGCGCACCGGGCGCAGCGCCACGCGCCCCCGCGCCCGGCCTCGACCGGCTCCCGGAACTCGTCGAGCAGGCGGCGGCCGCCGGCCTGACGGTCGAGGTCGACGGCGAGCCGCCGCGCCTGGCGCCTGGCGCCGGCCTGGCGGCCTTCCGCATCGTGCAGGAGGCCCTCACCAACGTCGTACGGCACTCCGGATCCCGGCACGCGTGGGTGCGCCTCGAGCACGACGGAGACGAACTGCGGGTGCGCGTCGACGACGACGGACCCGCGACCGGAGCCGACGCGGGCGGCGGCGGCAACGGGCTGGCCGGGATGCGGGAGCGCGCCGCCGCGCTGGGTGGCACGATCGAGGCGGGCCCGCGCCCCGACGGTGGCTTCCGGGTGCTCGCCGTACTGCCCTTGCACACCAGGGAGGACCAGTGATCCGGGTACTGCTCGCCGACGACCAGTCGCTCGTGCGGGCCGGCTTCAGGGCGCTGCTCGACGCGCAGCCCGACATCGAGGTGGCCGGCGAGGCGGCGGACGGTGAGGAGGCGCTGCGCCGGGTGCGTGAACTGCGGCCCGACGTCGTCCTGATGGACATCCGCATGCCCCTGCTCGACGGGCTGGCCGCGACCCGGCGCGTCACCGAGGACGCGGAACTGGCGGACGTGAAGGTGGTCATGCTCACCACCTTCGAACTCGACGAGTACGTCTTCGAGGCGATCCGCTCGGGCGCCTCCGGGTTCCTGGTGAAGGACACCGAGCCGGACGAACTCGTGCGCGCGGTACGGGCGGTGGTCGGCGGAGACGCCCTGCTCTCACCGGGTGTCACCCGGCGCCTGATCGCCGAGTTCGCCGCCCGCTCCAAGGAGCCCGCCGCCGCCCACGCCCTCGCCCGGCTCACCGAGAGGGAGCGCGAGGTGATGGCGCTGGTCGGTATCGGCCTGTCCAACGAGGAGATCGCCCGCCGCCTGGTGGTCAGCCCGCTCACGGCGAAGACCCATGTCAGTCGGACGATGGTGAAGCTGGGCGCCCGGGACCGCGCCCAACTCGTCGTCCTCGCCTACGAGTCGGGGCTGGTGCGGCCGGGCTGGCTCGGCTGAGACTCCCGCCGGAAGCGGACCAGCACGCTCACCACCCGGACCACGAACACCACCGCGGCCAGGGCGATGCCGAGGCGCGGCAGCACCGACGACAGCGGATGCGGCAAGGAGAAGAGGAGAGCCGGCCCGGCGACGGCCCCGAACAGGACGGCCGCCGCGAACGCGGCGCCGGCCAGCGCGTATCCGATCTCCACCGTGGCCGCGTCCTGCTCGGCCCTGGTGCGTCGTCCCCCGTGTGCGTGCATCACGTCAGTCTCACAGGTGTGCGCCCGGCGGGGCGATCCGCCACGCGCCGGGCGCACACAGGGAGGCGTTCCCCCCTCTCAGTCGCGGACCGCCACGCGCTCCGCGTCCGCCTCCTTCACGGTGGACCGGGCGACCACGATCGACTGCTGGGCCTGACGGCCGCGCACACCGGTGAGGGAGATCAACAGGCCGACCAGGGCGATGCCCGCGACGACCGTGAAGCCGGGCCGGTAGCTGTCGAGGACGGCCTGCGGGGTCGCGTGCGCGGGAGCCGACGCGGTCACCACGGCCGTCACGACGGCCAGGAAGATCGCCCCGCCCACCTGCACCGAGGTGTTCAGCAGCCCGGAGACCATGCCCTGCTCGTGGTCCTCGACCCCGTTGGTCGCCTGGATGTTGAGCGAGGGGAAGACCAGGGCGCAGGCCGCGCCGATCAGCAGCATCGACGGCAGGACGACGGCCGCGTACACCGGGTCGAGGTCGATGCGCAGGAACAGCGCGTATCCGGCGGCCATCAGCGCGAAGCCGGCCGCGATCAGCCGCGGGGTGCCGAACCGGTCGACGATCGCGCCGACCTTCGTCGACGACACCGCCACCAGCGCGCCCGCGGGCAGGAAGGCGAGCGCCGTGTGCAGCGCCGACCAACCGAGCAGCGACTGCATGTAGAGGGTCGTCAGGAACTGGAAGCCCACGTACGAGCCGAAGAAGGCCACCGCGCCGAACTGGGCCCGGACCTGGCTGCCCGAACGCAGCACGCCCAGCCGGACGAGTGGGCTCGGCGAGCGCCGCTCGACCAGCACGAACGCGGTCAGCAGGACGGCGACGGCCAGGAAGGACAGGAGCGTGCGGGCCGAGGCCCAGCCGGCCTCGGGCGCCTGGACGACGGTGAACACCAGCAGCAGCATCGAGGCCGTTCCGAGGACGGCGCCCGGGATGTCGTAGCCGTCGTGGTTCTCCTCACGGGCGCTGCGCGGCAGCAGCTTGAGACCGGCGGCGAGGGCGATCAGCGCGATCGGGGCGGGCAGCAGCATGGTGAGGCGCCAACTGGCCTCGGTGAGCAGACCGGAGAGGACCAGACCCATCGAGAAGCCGGTGGCCGCGCAGGTGGTGTAGATGGAGAGAGCGCGGTTGCGCAGCGGACCCTCCGGGAACGTGGTGGTGATGATCGACAGGCCCGCCGGCGCGGTGAAGGCCGCGCTCAGGCCCTTGATGAAGCGGCTCGCGATCAGCAGCGGACCCGAGTCGACGAGCCCGCCGAGCAGCGAGGCGAGGGCGAAGACGCCCAGGGCGACCAGGAACACCCGGCGCCGGCCGAGCAGGTCGGCGGTGCGTCCGCCGAGGAGGAGCAGTCCGCCGTATCCCAGGATGTAGCCGCTGACGATCCATTGCAGGGTCGACGTGGACAGATGGAGATCGGAACCGATGGACGGCAGCGCGACGCCGACCATCGACACGTCGAGCGCGTCCAGGAACATCGCGGCGCACAGCACCAGCAGGGTGCCCCACAGCCGAGGAGTCCAGCGGACCGCCGGCTCCGGGGACGCGGAAGGGGTGAGCGGAGAGGTCATGCCGAGGAGACTACATGCGTACGCATCAAATGCGAACGCATTTAATTACGATGCAATAATTCTGCTTCTCTGCTACCGTGCGTTCATGGCGGCGAAAGAAGCCGAGCGGACGCTCGCCGAGCAGTGGCGGGGCATCCTGGCCCTGCATGCCCGCACCCAGTGCGAGCTGGACCGGGCCCTGGGCGGACACGGCCTGTGCGCCAGCGACTTCGAGGTCCTCGACGTGCTCGCCGGCGACTCCTCGGGGGACGGCCGCTTCGCCTACCGCGTGCAGGAGATCTCCGACCGCGTCCACCTCAGCCAGAGCGCCCTGTCCCGGCTGATCGGCCGCCTCGAGAAGGACGGCCTCGTCGAGCGGGCCATGTGCCCGGACGACCGGCGCGGAGTCAGCGTGGCGCTCACGGCGAAGGGGCGCGCGCTGCACGGGGAGGTACGGCCCGTACAGCGCGCGGTGCTCGCCCGGATGCTGACCGACGACGCCGGCTGAGTCGGCGTCAGATCCCGGACTTCTCCCGCCACAGCGCCGCGAGAGCGAGGTCGCCCGTCACGCTCGGCACCGGCACCCGGTTCCACAGCGCCAAGTACAACTGGTCCGCCGGGCCCGCGAGTTCGGCCTCGGCCTCCCCGGACCCGTCCCGCGTCGCCACCGGCGGCTCCTCCGACAGCCGTACGGTCCACGCCGCGTCGGCGCCCGCGTCCACCGCGCGCACTCGCAGCACCCGCGGTGTCTTTGTGCGGACCCGGCTCCGAGGGCGTGCGTGGAAGCCGCGCAGCAGTTCGTCGATGCCGTCGGCCGCGAACTCCGTGGTGATCGCGGACGCCGTGCCGCCGCGGGCCGCCTCGGCGTCGTAGCGGTGGACGGCCGTCTCGTGCGCCTGTCGCCGCGTCCAGAACGTCAGGGGCGAGGGGCAGGGCGCCGGGTGGAAGGTCCAGCACTCGAGATCGGCGGGTGCGGCGGCCAGCGTGTCGACCAGCAGGCGGTGGCTGTCCCGGTACCAGGCGACCAGTTCGGCGCCGTCCAGGTCCGGGGCGTCACCCAGGGGTCGCGGAGCGGTGTGCCCCTCGGCGACGAACGCGGCGGCCCAGCGGTGCACCGCGCCCGTGTGCCGCAGCAGGTCCTTCACCTGCCATTCCGGGCAGGTCGGCACCTTGGCGTCCGTACCCGCAGCTTCGGCGGCCGCGGCCAGCGACCGGCCCTCCCGGTCCAGGGTCTCGAGGAACTCGGCAGTCTCCATGGGGTCGAGTCTGCCGGACGGGGTGCGCGCGCAGGCAGCCGGACGGGGTGCGCGCGCAAGGAGTCGGCGCAGTGGGCGGGGCGGCGGCGGGGGCCCGGGGTCAGCCGGTCATCGCCCGGTGTGTCGTCGCCCCGATGAGCGCGGCCACGGCGGCCAGCGCGGCGACGCTGGTGAGCGCCGTGGCCAAGGAGAACCAGGCCGCCATGAAGCCGATCGCGGGTGGTCCCAGAAGCATGCCGCCGTACCCGAAAGTGGAGGCCGCGGCGACACCGGACGGACCCGCCAGCGCGCCGGCCCGCTCCACGGCGACCGGGAAGAGGTTGGCCAGTCCCAGACCGGTGACGGCGAAGCCGATCAGCGCCGCCCAGACGGAGGGTGCGAGGGCGCCGAGCAGCATGCCGGCCGTCGCGGTGGCGCCTCCGGCGATCACGGTCCGGGCACGCCCGAGGCGCTCCAGCAGCGCCGTCCCGGACAGCCGGCCGGCGGTCATCGCGAGCGCGAAGCACGAGTACCCGGCCGCTGCCGTCCCGGACGAGGCCGTCAGGTCCTGCTGGAGGTGGAGGGCGCCCCAGTCGGCCATGGCGCCCTCGCCGTAGGCGCTGCACAGGGCGATCAGGCCGAAGACGACGACGAGCCCACGGGTCCGGGTGTCCGGGCGGTGCGGACCGCCCGCTTCCCGGCGGGGGCGGTCCGGTGGGACCGGCGACTCGTACCGCAGGAGGGCGCGTCCCGCGACGGCGGTGACCAGCAGTCCGACGAGCGTCAGGCCGAGCAGGTGCCGGGCGGGGGAGAGGGTGCCGGCGACAAGCCCGCCCAGCCCGGCACCGATCATTCCGCCCAGGCTGAACGCCGCGTGGAAACTGGGCATGACGGGCCTGCCCAGCGCCCCGACCAGGTCGACGGCCGCGCTGTTGAACGCCACGTTGATACCCCCGTAGGCCGCTCCGAACAGGAGCAGTACGGCGCCGAGGGTCAGGGCCGAGTGGGTGAGCGGGGGCAGGGCGACGCTGAGGGAGAGAAGTACCGCGCAGAGCACGGTCACCCGGTGACTGCCGACGCGGCGGCACAGCCGTCCGGTCAGCGTCATCGTCACGACCGCCCCCGCGGAGACCCCGAGCAGCGCGAGCCCGAGCCCGCTCGCGGAGGCGTGGGTCTGCTCCTTGACGGCGGGGATGCGCACCACCCAGCCCGCGAAGATGAAGCCGTCCAGGGCGAAGAACGTGGTGATCGCGATCCGGAGTCGCGTGAGATCGGGGCCCGGCACGACGCTGTGCGAACGGGATTTGTTTAGTAGCGGCACAAAGTCAGGCTAGGTGGGGTGCGGGGTCGGGGCAAGGGGAGCGCCGGGTGCGCATCCCGCTGCCTTTCCCGCTCCCGCTGCCTTTCCCGCTCCCGCTGTGCGGGATCCGTGGCGTCCCGTTCGCGGCCGGCGGCCAGGACACGGACTCCGGCGGCGGTGAGGGCGTCGGCGGTGGCACGGCCGACGCGGCTGCCGCTGCCGCTGCCGGCGCCGATGACGAGGGCATTGCGGATGGTCATGAGGTATCTCCACTCGTGATGCGTCGACGCCGTGTCGCATCGACGGCGTGGGGGCGGGAGGGACGAGAGCGCGACGACGATCTCCGTTCCTCCGGGCGCCCGGGTGCGAAAACGCGGTCGCTTGTGGAGACACAGCGGTGCCGTGGAACTCACCGATGACTTTTCGGCCTGGACGGTGTCGGTATCTGCGGAAGACTGGAGAGGCGAGGCGAGGAATCCGTGGTGATCGAATCGACTCTGGACCGTGCGCGGGCGGGTGACGGCGAGGCGTTCCGCGAGCTCACCGAGCCCTGCCGGCGCGAACTCCAGGTGCACTGTTATCGGATTCCCGGCTCCGTGCAGGACGCGGAGGACATGGTGCAGGAGACCCTCCTGGCCGCGTGGCGTGGGCTCGGGGGATTCCGGGGGCGGTCCTCGGTACGCGCCTGGCTGTACCACATCGCGACCAACCGCTGTCTTTACGCGCTGCGCGACACCGGCCGCCGGCCACAGCCGTGGCAGCCGGCCAGGCGACCGGATCTCCGCCGTCACCCGCTTCGGCGACAACGGCCTCTTTCCTCTGTTCGGGCTGCCGCGAACGCTCCGCGATCTCTGAGAACCGGAAGGTGAACGTCATCATGAAGACACCCCCGATCGTCTCGCGCGAGGAGTGGGAGGCGGCCCGTCGGCAACTCCTCGTGGAAGAGAAGCAATTGACCCGCGTCCGTGACGCACTGGCCGCCAAGCGGCGGAGGATGCCCTGGCTGGCGGTGGAGGAGCAGTACGCGTTCGACGGCCCCAAGGGGAAGGCGAGTCTGCTCGACCTGTTCGACGGCCGTCGTCAACTGATCGTCTACCGTGCCTTCTTCGAGCCCGGGGTGTTCGGCTGGCCGGACCATGCCTGCCGCGGCTGTTCCATGGTGGCCGACCATGTCGCCAACCTCGCGCATCTCCATGCCCGTGACACCACGCTCGTGTTCGCCTCGCGCGCGCCGCAGCCGGACATCGAGCGCGTGAAGGCGCGGATGGGCTGGACGATGCCCTGGTACACGATCACCGACGACTTCGACACCGACTTCGGGGTGAACGAGTGGCACGGCACGAACGTGTTCATCCGCGACGGTGACAGCGTGTTCCGCACCTACTTCGTCAACAACCGTGGTGACGAGGTGATGGGGAACACCTGGACCTATCTCGACATGACCGCGCTCGGGCGGCAGGAGACCTGGGAGGACTCGCCCGAGGGCTATCCCCAGACCCCGCCGTACGAATGGTGGAACTGGCACGACACGTACAGCGACGCCGAGACGGCGCCCGAGTGGCTGACCATCACCCGCCGAACCACCGGGGAACAGGCGGAAGGATGAGAACTGGCGAGCGAGTTCATCAGATGTAGGGCTCTTTGTCCTACCGGAATCCGATAGGAGGAGTGCGCGGGCGAGGTGCCTTCGGCCGACGGCGGATGCAGGGTGCGCACAGGGTCCGACGTCGGCAACGGTCCCCGAGGCTCGACCTGTTCGCGGCGCCGGTCCGTCGCTCGGCGGCCGGTCCGCTCACGGACACAGGATGGTTAATGCTTGCCGACGCGCTGGTTGCGGACGGGTGAGCGGTCCATGATGGAGTCATGACGTTGGCCTCGCGCGCGTTCGCGCAACTGGCGACCTGGCCGGACCTGAGACGGACGGCCCCGAGCTGCGGCCTGGGACAGGCGGTGAGTTCGATACAGGGCGAGATCGCCCACTTCCACTCGGCCCGGGACGTCGACCTGCGGATGACCGACCGGGCCGTGCGGCGGTTCGCCAAGGACATGCGGCACACCGGTGCCATCCGGATCGTGCCGGGCTCGCAGTGGGTGACCCTCCGGCTCGACGCCGCGAGCGACGTGGACCTGCTGCTGACGCTGGTGAGTGTGGCGCTCCAGGCGCAGCAGGTCTGGCCCGACGCGGCAGGGCGAGCGGTGACCGGCTGCAACGACCAGCGTGGGGCGGGGTTCGTGAAGGTCGACCGCAGCGGATACTGACTCACACCGCGAGGACTCGGATCCCCGCCTCCTCGAACCTCTGCACCGTCCCCTCGTCGGCGGCCACGTCCGTGACGAGCGTGTCCACCAGCTCCGCCGCGCAGATCCGGGCGAACGCCCGCTGGCCCAGCTTGCTGGAGTCGGCGGCGACCACCACCCGCTCGGCGCGCTCGCACAGCAGCCGGTTGATCGCGGCCTCCGCCTCGTCGTGAGCCGCCGCGCCGTGCGTGACGTCGAAGGCGACGACACCGAGGACCGCCATGTCGAGCGTGACCTGACCGAGCACCCCGTCCGCGAGCGGACCGATGAGCTCGTACGACTGCGCGCGCGCCACCCCGCCCGTCACCACGATCTTGAACTGGGGCCGTACGGCAAGCTCGTTGGCGATGTTGAGCGCGTTCGTGACAACGGTCAGCGCGGGTGTTCCGGTGCCGAGGTCGGGGCGCACGGCCAGGGCGCGGGCCACCTCCGTGGTGGTGGTGCCGCCGGTCAGCCCCACCGCCTCGCCCGGCGCCACCAGATCGGCCACCGCCTTGGCGATCCGCTGCTTCTCGGAGGCGCGGCGGGCCGTCTTGTAGCGCAGCGGCAGCTCGTACGACACCCCGTGCACGACCGCCCCGCCCCGGGTGCGCACCAGCATCTGCTGCTCGGCGAGCTGGTCGAGGTCCCGGCGGATCGTGGCCGCCGACACCCCCAGCTCGGCCGCCGCGTCCTCGACCTCCAGCCGGCCGCGCTCGACGAGCAGTTCCAGCAGCGCCTTCCAGCGGGCGTCCCGGGACATCCGCAGCCTCCGTTCCTTGTGTACCCGGCGACCCTAGCGCACCCTGCTCTGCGCTCGAATGCTTGATTGTGCTCGAAAGCTCGCTATATCTTGCAGGAACAATCAGAAAGGGAGGGTGTGGCATGAGCCATGTCCAGGGCGAACTGAACAGCCAGCCCGAGTGCTGGACGCGGGTGGCCGAGGAGGCGGGGCGGCACCGCGAGGCGCTGCCGGTGCCGGGGGAGCGGGTCGCGATCGTCGGCTGCGGCACCTCGTACTTCATGGCGCAGGCGGTGGCCGCCCTGCGCGAGTCCGCCGGGCAGGGCGAGACCGACGCGTTCGCCGCGTCCGAGTTCCCACGCGGCCGCTCGTACGACCGCGTCGTCACCCTCACCCGCTCCGGCACCACCACCGAAGTACTCGACCTCCTCGGGCGGTTGAAGGGCGGCACCCGGACCACCGCGATCACCGCCGACCCCGCCACCCCCGTGATGAAGGCGGCCGACGACCTCGTCGTCCTGGACTTCGCCGACGAACGCTCCGTCGTGCAGACCCGGTTCGCGACCACCGCCCTCACCCTCCTGCGCGCCCACCTCGGACTGCACACCGAGGCCGCCGTCGCGGACGCCCGCACGGCCCTCACCACCCCTCTTCCCGCAGGGCTCGTGGAATGCACCGAGTTCACCTTCCTGGGCCGGGGCTGGACCGTCGGACTCGCCAACGAGGCAGGCCTGAAGATGCGGGAGGCGTCGCTGTCCTGGACCGAGGCCTACCCGGCGATGGAGTACCGGCACGGGCCGATCAGCATCACCACCCAGGGCACCGCAACCTGGATGTTCGGCGAGGCTCCCGAGGGTCTGGCCGAACAGGTACGCGGCACCGGCGGGTTGTGGATCGAGGGCCGGCTCGACCCGCTCGCGGAACTCGTCCGCGCCCAGCGTCTCGCCGTGGCCGTCGCCGACGCGCGCGGCCTCGACCCGGACCGGCCGCGCCACCTCACCCGTTCGGTGATCCTCGCCCCCTGACCCGCGCCAAGGAAGAGAGACAAGTCGTGCCCCTCGCGACCACCGGCGAGCTGGTCACCCGAGCCGCCGGAACCCGCTCCGCCGTCGCCGCCTTCAACGTCATCACCCTCGAACACATCGAGGCCGTCATCGCCGGCGCCGAGTCCACGGGCGCCCCCGTGGTCCTCCAGGTCAGCGAGAACGCCGTCAAGTTCCGCTACGGACGGCTCCTGCCGCTGGCCCGCGCGGCCGTCGCCGCCGCCGAACGCGCCGACGTACCCGTCGCGTTGCACCTCGACCACGTGCAGAGCGACGACCTGCTGCGCCAGGCGTTTGGAGCCGGCTTCAGCTCCGTGATGTACGACGCCGCCCGGCTGCCGTACACCGGGAACCTGGCGGCGACCCGGGCCGCGGCCGACTGGGCGCACAGCCAGGGCCTGTGGATCGAGGCCGAGCTCGGGCAGGTCGGCGGCAAGGACGGCCGGCCCCCGCTGGACGCCCACGCGCCCGGCGCCCGCACCGATCCCGACCAGGCCCGCGACTTCGTGGCCCGGACCGAGGTCGACGGCCTGGCCGTGGCCATCGGCAGCGTGCACGCCATGACCACCCGCACCGCCGCCCTCGACCACGGCCTGCTCGAGCGGCTGTCCGCCGCGCTCACCGTCCCGCTCGTCCTGCACGGCTCCTCGGGCGTACCGGACGACGCCCTGGTCGCCGCCGTCGCGGGCGGCATCGGCAAGGTCAACGTCGGCACCGCCCTCAACGCGGCGATGACCGGCGCGATCCGGGAGTTCCTCGCCGCCCACCCCGAGGCCGTCGACTCCCGCAAGTACCTCAGCGTGGGCCGGGAGGCCATGGCCCGGGAGGTGGCCCGGATCATCGGTGTCCTCGGCCGCGCCGCCGGCTGACCGCGCGCCACACGGCCCCCTCACCTGGCCGACGTCGGTGCGGCGCACGGTCTCGTGCGCCGCACCGACGTCCGACGTCCTGTCCTAGCCCTGCTTGACGGCCCTCAGCAGCACGAACTTCGGGTCGCTCGCGACGAGTTCGCTGTTCCCGAACAACCGCTTGAGCTTGACGTGGTACCCCAGGTGCCGGTTGCCGATCACCCACAGCTCACCGCCCGGCCGCAGCGCGCGCTTCGCCCCGGTGAACATCCGCCACGCCGTCGCGTCGGTCGTCGCCTGATGGGAGTGGAACGGCGGGTTGTTCAGCACGAGGTCAGCACTCCCGGGGGCCACCCCGGCCAGCCCGTCCCCGACCCGGAACTCGGCGTGCCCCGGTACCCCGTTGGCCCGGTACGTCGCCTCGGCCGAGGCGACGGCCTGGAACGACTCGTCCACGAACAGCACTTCGGCCTCCGGGTCGGCCAGCGCCACCGCCGTACCGACGACCCCGTTGCCGCAGCCGAGGTCCACCACCCGGCCCCCGCGCGGCCCGGCCGGCAGGTGCTCGAGGAGGAACCGGGTGCCGATGTCCAGCCGGTCGGCGCAGAACACGCCGGCGTGGTTGACGACCGTGTGCCCGGACACCGTGCCGATCCCGTCCGGCAGGGCGTAGCGGTACGGCCACGGGTTCGCCGGCCGCACCAGGGCCGGGTCGGGGGTGCAGAAGATCAGCCGGGCCTTCTGCCGCGCCAGCGAGGTCCGGGTCGGACCGAGAATCCGCTCGAACAGCTGAAGCGTGGACGTGTGGATCTCCTTCACCATTCCGGTGCCGACGACCACCGTTGCCTCGTGCACGGCGGGCGCGAGCCGCAGCAACTGGTCCTCCAGCAGCGCCAGGCTCTTCGGCACCCGCACGAGCAGCACGTCCACCCGCTCCGGCGGCGGGTCCTGGGTGGTGAGCAGACGCACGGCACCCGGCTCGACACCGGCCCGCACGAGATTGCGCCGGGTCGCCTCCTGGCTCAGGAAGGAGTCGGTGATCTGCGTCGGCCGGTGCTCCGCGAGGGCCGTCGCCAGCGCGCCCCAGCGGTCGCCGACCAGCACGACCGCACCCGTGAGCGCCACCCCCTCCTCGGCCAGGTGCCGCAGCAGGTAGGAGTCGGAGGCGTCCCACGCGCGCAGCCGGTCGCGGGGATCCTCGGGGAAGCGGGACAGTTCGATCTCGCCCCACGGAGTCGTCATACGGTCGTTCATCGTGCTCCAGGCTAGCCGAGCCGCAGCTCAGCACCGGTCGGGCGGGACTTTGGCAGGATGGAGCACATGGACGTGGAACTGTTCGCACGCGAGCCCTCCGAGGTCGCGCCGGGCGCCGTGCACGTCCCGCACTGGCTGGACGCCGGGCGACAGCGCGCGCTGCTCACCGCCTGCCGGGTGTGGGCGCGGCCGCCCGCCGGGCTGCGCACGGTCCGCACCCCGGGCGGCGGCACGATGACCGCCCGCCAGGTCTGCCTGGGCTGGCACTGGTACCCGTACGCCTACGCCCGCACCGTCGTCGACGGCGACCACGCCCCCGTGAAGCCCTTCCCGGCCTGGCTGGACGAGCTGGGCCGCGACGCCGTGGCCGACGCGCTCGGCCCGTCGTCGGTCCCGGCCGAGCCGTACGACATCGCGTTGATCAACTTCTACGACGGCGACGCCCGCATGGGCATGCACCGCGACGGCGACGAGAAGTCGCACGCGCCGGTGGTCTCGCTGAGCCTCGGCGACACCTGCGTGTTCCGCTTCGGCAACACCGAGACCCGGACGAAGCCGTACACGGACGTGGAACTGCGCAGCGGCGACCTGTTCGTCTTCGGCGGAGAGTCCCGCTTCGCCTTCCACGGGGTGCCGCGCGTGCACCCGGGCACGGCGCCGCCCGAGCTGGGGCTGGCAGGGCGACTGAACATCACGCTGAGGGTGAGCGGACTGCCGGCGACGGCCGGGTGAGCGGCTCCCGGATCCGGGCGAGGACAGGGTGAGCCGCTGCCGGATCCGGGCGACGGCCACGACGGGTCCGGATCATGGGAGACTCGCCCTCATGAGCGGCAAGGCGGACCCCCGGAAGTCGGGGGAAGGGACCACCTCGAGGGCGCGGCTGGACCGGGGGCGCGGTGCGCTCGGACCCGCGCTGGAGCTGGTGCACACCGGGCGGGCACCGACCCGGGCCGTGCTCACCGCCGAACTCGGGGTCACCCGGGCGACGGCCGGGGCGGTGGCCGCCGAACTGGAGGCGCTGGGCCTGATCCGCGTCGACGCCCGGCCGGGCGCGGCCGCCGGTTCCCAGGGGCGCCCCTCGCACCGGCTGGAGGTCGCCGAGGACGGCCCCGTGGCGCTCGCCGCACAGGTCCACGCCGACGGGTTCCGGGCGGCGCTGGTCGGCCTCGGCGGCCGGATCGTGGCGACCGCGCCGGGCTGCGAGACCGTCGACGCCGACCCGGCGAAGGTGCTGGGCTCCGTCGTCGAGGCGGGCGCCGCACTCCTGCACGAGACGGGCCTGCGCTGTGTGGGCGCCGGGCTCGCCGTCCCGTCCGCCGTCGCCGAACCCGAGGGTCTCGCCCTCAACCCCCTGCACCTGGCCTGGCCGGTGGGGGCGCCGGTGCGCCGGATCTTCGCGGAGTGCGTGCGCGCCGCGGGCATCACCGGCCCCGCCTTCGCGGGCAACGATGTCAACCTCGCCGCGCTCGCCGAACACCGGCACGGCGCCGGCCGGGGCGCCCGGGACCTGCTGTGCGTGGCCACCGGGCACCGGGGCGTCGGCGGGGCCCTGGTCCTCGACGGCCGCCTGCACACCGGCAGTTCGGGCCTCGCCCTGGAGGTCGGTCACCTCACCGTCAACCCCGAGGGCCGCCCCTGCCACTGCGGCAGCCGTGGCTGCCTCGACGTCGAGGCCGACCCGCTGGCCCTGCTCGTCGAGGCAGGCCGCGAACCGGGCCCCGAGGTCTCCCTGCTCCAGCAGGCCAACGACCTGCTGCGCACCCAGTACGCCGACCCGGCCGTCCGCACCGCCGCCGAGGCCCTGATCGACCGCCTCGGCCTCGGCCTCGCCGGCCTGGTCAACATCCTCAACCCCGACCGCATCATCCTCGGCGGCCTGCACCGCACCCTCCTCGACGCCGACCCGGAGCGCCTGCGCGCCGTCGTCGCCGACCGCAGCCTCTGGGGCCAGAGCGGCGGCGTCCCCATCCTCCCCTGCACCCTCGACCACAACAGCCTGGTCGGCGCCGCCGAACTGGCCTGGCAACCGGTCCTCGACGACCCGCTGGACGCACTGCGGTGACCTTCCGGCCCCCGAGCCCGGCCGGCTCGAACTGACCGGCCCGGCGGCCGACTCGGCGTACCCGCAGGGCCCGCACACGGGCCACCGGTACGTACCGGGGAGCAGCCGTGACCGGTCCCCGTACTCCCCGGGAGGTAGGCGCACTGCCGCCGGTCGCACGACGACCCGGACCCCCTGCCCGAGGGAGCCTCTTGGCATCACCCGAAGACCTTCTGACAGGGGAGATGACCCGAGATGCAGACCCTGGCGAACTGGGACGGCGGACCCGGCCCGTGGATCCTTTTCTTCCCGCTGATCTGGGCGGCCGTCGTGGTCGCCGTCGTCACGTTCGTGCGCCGCACCGTCCGGCGCGGCCGCGACGCCCCCTGGCGCGCACTGGACGGCGGCCGCCCGGCGGGCGACTCGCCGCTCGCGGTCCTCGGCCGCCGCTTCGCCTCCGGCGAGATCGACGAGGACGAGTACTGGCGCCGCCTGTCCGTCCTGGAAGAGCAGTTCGGCCGCACGGGCAAGGGCGGTGCGGCATGATCACGACGACCACACGGCGCACAGCCGCCCGGGTGGTGGACGCGGTCAAGGTGTACGGCGGCGGCGACACCGCCGTACGCGCCCTGGACGGCGTCGACGTCGACTTCCCGGCCGGACGCTTCACCGCGATCATGGGCCCCTCGGGCTCCGGCAAGTCCACCCTCATGCACTGCGCGGCCGGACTCGACACGCTCACCTCGGGCGCCGCCCACATCGGCGACACCGAGCTGGGCACGCTCGACGACCGCCGTCTGACCCTGCTGCGCCGCGACCGGATCGGCTTCGTCTTCCAGGCGTTCAACCTGGTACCGACCCTGACCGTCGCCGAGAACATCACCCTGCCCCTGGACCTCGCCGGACGGCGCGGTGACCGCGAGTGGATCGACGCGCTCGTGGACGTCGTCGGACTGCGCGACCGGCTGCACCACCGGCCCTTCGAACTGTCCGGCGGACAGCAGCAACGCGTCGCCGTGGCAAGGGCGTTCGCCGGCCGCCCGGACGTCGTCTTCGCCGACGAACCGACCGGCAACCTCGACTCCCGCTCGGGCGAGGAGGTCCTCGGGCTCCTCGGCCGCGCCGTCCGGCAGATGGAGCGCACGGTCGTCATGGTCACCCACGACCCGGTCGCCGCCGCCCACGCCGACGAGGTGGTCTTCCTCGCCGACGGACGGCTCGTCGACCGGATGCAGTCCCCGACCGCCGACAAGGTCCTGGACCGCATGAAGGCCTTCGAGGTGCGGTCGTGAACGCCTCACTGCGGCTCAGCCTCAACTCCCTGCGCACACACCGGCGTCGATTCGCCGGCACGTTCCTCGCCGTGTTCCTCGGCGTCGCCTTCCTCGCCGGCACGCTCGTCATGGGCGACACCCTGCGCGCCGGCTTCGGCACCATGTTCGGCGAGGCCACCAGCGGCACCGACGCCGTCGTACGCGGCGCCGACGCCATCACCACGCCCGGCGAGGCCCAGGGCGTACGGCGGCCCGTCGACACCTCCCTGCTGACCGCGATCGAGCGCGTCCCCGGTGTGGCGTCCGCCGTCCCGGACATCCAGGGTGCCGGCCAACTCGTCGGCGCCGACGGCAAGCCGATCGGCGGCTAGGGGCCGCCCACCCTCGCCGGCAACTGGATCGCCGACCCGAAGCTCAACCCGTACCGGCTCGCCGAAGGCCGCGTACCGGCGCGCTCCGGTGAGGTCGTGGTGAACCGGGGCGCTGCGAAGAAGGGCGGCCTGAAGATCGGCGACACCACCGTCCTGCGCACCCCCGACCCGGTCGAGGTGACCATCGTCGGCCTCGCCACCTTCGGCGGCCAGGACGGCATGGCCCAGGTGACCTTCACCGGCATGACCCGCTCCGACGCCGAGAAGTACCTCACCGCACGGCCCGGCCAGGCGGCGAGCATCCAGGTGCGGGCCGGTCCGGGTGTGAGCCAGCCGGAACTCGTGCGGCGGCTGACTCCCGTGCTCCCCAGCGGAGTCGAGGCCATCACCGGTCAGCGCTCGGCCGAGGAGAACACGGACATGATCTCCAGCCAGTTCCTGACCCTCTTCACCACCTTCCTGCTCGTCTTCTCCGGCGTCGCCCTGCTGGTCGCCACCTTCTCCATCCACAACACGTTCGCCATCGTGGTCGCCCAACGCACCCGTGAGAACGCCCTGTTGCGTGCCCTCGGCGCCGCGCGCCGTCAGGTGACCGCCGCCGCCCTCGCCGAGGCGAGCGTGGTCGCCGCCACCGCCTCGCTCGCCGGACTCGCGGGCGGCATCGGCATCGCCGCCGGACTCCAGGCACTCTTCCCGGCGATCGGATTCCCCTTCCCCGACAGCGACTTGGTGATCAAGGCGCTGTCGATGGTCCTGCCGCTCGCCGTGGGCATCCTGGTCTGCCTCGGCTCCGCGCTGCTGCCCGCCGTACGCGCCGGCCGCACCGCCCCGCTGGCCGCCCTGCGCGAGACGGCCGTCGACGCCTCCGGTGCCTCCCGCCCGCGCGCCGTCGCCGGCACGGTCCTCGGAGCCGCGGCACTGGCCGCCACCCTCACCGGCGTCCTGGTCGAACCGTCCGTCTGGCTCGCGGGGCTCGGCGCGCTGCTCGCTCTGGCGTCCTTCGTGGTCCTCGGCCCGGTCGCCGCCACCACCGCCGTACGCGTCCTCGGGGCGCCTCTTGACCGGCTGCGCGGCGTCACCGGCGCCCTCGCCCGGCGCAACGCCCTGCGCAGCCCCAGGCGGACGGCCGCCACCGCGAGCGCCCTGATGATCGGCGTCGCCGTCGTCTCGCTGTTCACCGTGTTCGGCGCCTCCCTGAAGGCCACCATGGACCAGACGGTCTCCCGGTCCTTCGCGGGCGACCTCGCGGTCAGCGCACCCTCCTTCGGCGCGGGCGGCAGCGGGCTCAGCCCCCGGCTCGCCCCGGCCCTGCAACGGCTGCCCGAGGTGGACACCGCCGTCGGACTCGGCCGCGGAGTCGCCGAAGTCGACGGCAGGGGCAGGGCACTGACGGTCACCGACCCGGCCGCGCTCGCCCGCACCTTCGACCTGGGCACGGTCACCGGCTCCCTGAACGACCTCGGCGGCGACGGCATCGCCCTCACCCGCACCGAGGCCGACCGGCAGGGCCTGCACGCCGGCGACACGGCACGGCTCACCTTCACCGACGGAAAGGCAGAGAACTTCACCGTCCGGGCCGTCTACGGCCAGTCCGAACTCGCCGGCGACTACGTCATCACCCGTGCCGCCTGGCAGCCCCACCGCACCCAGGACTCCGACACCCTGATCGCCGTCACCTTCAAGCGCGGGGTGAGCGCCGACGTGGGCAAGGCCGCGGTGCGGAAGACGGCCGCCCGCTACGGCAGCCCCGAGGTGCAGACCCGCGACGAGTACGCGCAGTCCTCGGCCGGAGGCATCGACATGATGCTGACCCTCGTCTACGCCCTCCTCGCCCTCGCGGTGGTCATCGCCCTGCTCGGCATCGCCAATACGCTCACCCTCGCCCTGCACGAGCGCACCCGGGAACTGGGCCTGCTCCGGGCCGTCGGACAGACCCGCGCCCAGCTGCGGGCCATGGTCCGCTGGGAGTCGGTCCTGGTCGCCGCGTTCGGAACGGCCGGCGGACTCGGTCTCGGTGCGTTCCTCGGCTGGGTCCTGGTGAAGGCCTCCGACGGCGCGAGCGACACCGCGTTCGCCTTCGCGCTCCCGCCGGCCCGGCTCGCCGTCGTGGCCCTGGTCGGCCTCGCGGCGGGCGCCCTCGCGGGCCTGCGCCCGGCCCGGCGGGCGGCCCACCTGGACGTACTCCGGGCCATCGCCACCGAGTGAGGTTCCGTCGTAGGACGCAGGGGGCGGCCGGCACGACGTCGTACGGCGGCGACCATGCCGCAGTCCTCGGCAGGCACCCGGCACACCCCCGTGTGTCCGAGTGCCACAGCCCCGGCACGGCGGGGGCGGTGGGTCATGACGACTCACCGCCCGGTCGCCGCGCCGGGTAGTCACCGCCTGGTCAACCGGGAACGGCGGACCGGGCGGGAGCGGGTGCCGAGGCGGAGGCCGCGACCGGTGCCAGCGCGGGTGCGGGTGCGGGCGCCGAGACCGGAGGCGAGGTGCGCACCGGTGTCATGGCCGAGGTGTGGGTCACGGTCGGTGCCGGAGCCGAGGCGGCGACCGGGGCCGGCGCCGGCTGCATCTCCGTGATCCGGGGCACCGGTTGCTGCTCGGTCGTGCGCAGCGGCGCCCGCTGCCCGTGCGCGGCGGCGGAGGCGGGCAGCGTGAACCACACGACCTTGCCGTCGTCCCCGTCCGGACGCGCGCCCCAGCTCTCGCTCACCGCGGCCACCATCGCCAGGCCTCGCCCGCAGGTGGCCAGCGGGGTGGCGTGCGCCGCCTCCGCCTCGTCGGCCACCACCGGGAGCCGCGGATCGTGGTCGCGCACCGAGACGGTGAGCCGGTCGGACAGCAGCTCCAGCTCGACGGTGCACGACTTGTCGGGCCGGGCGTGCCGGTGGACGTTGCTGAGCAGCTCCGTCACACCGAGCGCGGCCCGGTCGATCAATGGGTCCATATGCCAGTAGCGCAACTGTGCAGATACGATTCTGCGGACCTGTCCGATCCGCGACGGCAGGGCTTGCAGCTCCACCGTGCAGTGTCTGCTTGGGTGACTGATCACGGCTGCGACTCCCCGATGTGAGGTCCGGAGGAACCGGAAGAACACGGAGAACGGAGAACACGGGAACAACGGATCCAGCAGAGTGGTGATGGCGTCCAGACGTCCACCTGCTGTCGTGGCCGGCGGGCTGGTTCGCAGCGTAGCCGCCGGTAAACCCAGAGTGACGTGAGACCAGCGTGACGCAGTGGTCCTGCTCCCGCAACTCGCCGCGACGGGGCGCAGGTCAGGTGCCGCGTCCGGCCGCGCGGCGCACCGCTTCGATGAAGCGCCGTGCCGCGGGTGGCCCCGGTTCGCCCGGCGCGGGGTCCTGTTCGCCGAGCGTCAGCTGATAACGCCTGCCGTCGATGTCGGCCGAAGCCCGGTCGTCGGAGGCGTACCAGGGCTTGGAGGCGCGCACCGCCTGCACCGGCGCGCTGTCGATCTCGCTGCCGTAGCTGTTCAGCAGCTCCAGCCTGCCGTCGCTGATGCGGACCTTGCCGGCCCGGGTGAGCGAGCGCAGACCTTTGCCGATCCGCACGCCCGTGGCCGTGAACTCCGGCTCCGCCATCCCTCGCCGCCCCCTTGTGCGCGTCGCTGGCCCCGTCCCGGTCCGCCCCGGCCCGGATCCGGCCCTTGTCCGGTCGTACCGTCTCCGGCTGTTCCAGCTCCGGTCGTTCCGGTCCTCGGCGATCCGGGTACCCCTGTGTGCGCCCCCCGTTCGGGACGATCGCCCCATGCGGTGCAGTCTGCCCCGACGCGGGCCGGAGCACCAGTGCGCGAAGGGAGCACTCGACAAGCGCCCGGAGCACTCGCGCCAAAGTGCGCCGAAACCCTGGCACGGGCGTGCCCCAGCCCCGCTTTGGGTGGCTCAAAGATGCGTTTATGCAGGTGAGAAGTGGTGTGGAAGGTGCCTATCATCGAAATGCCGGCCGCGCGAGGAGTCGTCGGCGCCCACCGTAAGGAGCCCCGCCGTGAGCACCACACCCCGGACCCGGACCGGCGCCACCCTCGATGTCGACCGCAGCGACGCCGCCTGTCGCGCCTGGCTGAAGGAGGCCGTCCGCAAGGTCCAGGCCGACGCCAACCGCTCGGCGGACACGCACCTGCTGCGCTTCCCGCTGCCCGAGCGGTGGGGCATCGACCTGTACCTGAAGGACGAGTCGACCCATCCGACCGGCAGCCTCAAACACCGCCTCGCGCGCTCCCTCTTCCTCTATGGCCTCTGCAATGGCTGGATCCGCCCGGACCGCCCGGTCATCGAGGCGTCCAGCGGTTCGACGGCCGTCTCCGAGGCGTATTTCGCCAAGCTGATCGGGGTGCCCTTCATCGCGGTGATGCCGCGCACGACGAGCGCCGAGAAGTGCCGTCTCATCGAGTTCCACGGCGGGCAGTGCCACTTCGTGGACGACTCCCGGCAGATGTACGAGGAGTCCGCGCGCCTCGCGGTGGAGACCGGCGGCCACTACATGGACCAGTTCACCTACGCCGAGCGGGCCACCGACTGGCGCGGCAACAACAACATCGCCGAATCCATCTTCCGCCAACTGGAGTTGGAGCGGTTCCCGGAGCCCGCCTGGATCGTCGCCACGGCCGGCACCGGCGGCACCTCGGCGACCCTCGCGCGGTACGTCCACTACATGCAGTACGACACCCGCATCTGCGTCGCCGACCCGGACAACTCCTGTTTCTTCGAGGGCTGGACGACCGGCGATGCGGACGTCACCTGCGACTGCGGCTCCCGCATCGAGGGGATCGGCCGGCCGCGCATGGAGCCGAGCTTCGTGCCCGGCGCGATCGACCGGATGATGAAGGTCCCGGACGCGGCCAGCGTGGCCGCCGTACGCGCCCTGGAGCGGGCCATCGGCCGCAAGGCGGGTGGCTCGACGGGCACCGGCCTGTGGAGCGCGCTGAAGATCGTCGCCGAGATGGTGGCCGAGGGCCGCACGGGCAGCGTGGTCACCCTGCTGTGCGACCCGGGCGACCGCTACCTCGACAAGTACTACTCGGACAGCTGGCTGGAGGAGCAGGGGCTCGACATCGCCCCCTACACGGAGGCCATCGAGTCCCTGCTGGCGACGGGCGTGTGGCCGGACTGAGCCGAAGGACCCGGACGCGCCGGCGCGTCACCCGGCCAGGCGCCGGTCCAGCGCGTCGACCGCCTGCCGGAAGGAGCGCCCCACGCCCGCGCGGGCGAGCCGGCACACGAAGCGGAAGACGGCCGTGCCGTCCAGCGCGAAGGTCATCCGGACCCGGGTCCCGGCGTCGGGTCCGGGGCCGGCCGGAGTGAGCTGCCACTCCTCGATCCAGGCGCGGGCACCGGGGGTGTTGGTCACGTCGACCCGGTAGGTGTACAGCTCGGGCCCCTTCGCGGCCAGCACCGACTCCTGGAAGTGGATGCCGCCCCGCAGCCGCACCTCGCGCCCGCCGTCGGTCGACCGGACCGAGGCCACCGCGGAGAACCATGCCGACCAGTCGGCCACGTCCTCCGCGAGCGCTCGGAAGACCGCGTCCGGCGAGGCGGCGATGTTGCGGGCGAACACGAGTCGTACGGGGGCGGTCTCGGTGAAATCGATCCCCACCGGGCGCAGACGATGAGTCATGGCGACGAACCCCCTCGTGAAGTCCCGGGGAGACCGGGAGAGCCGAACCGTCAGACTAGCTGACGTGTCATCAGACGTCCTCGGTGCCCTCAGCGCCCTCGGTGCCCTCTGAGTCCTGGTCGTCGTCCGGCTCGCCCGCGACCACCAGGCGCCGCAGGTGCTCGGCGATCTCCGCCCGCGCGTCGGCGGGCAGTCCCGCGTCCGTCACCAGCGTGTCCACCTGCCCCAGTGTGGCGAACGAACTCAGGCCCACCGTCCCCCACTTGGTGTGGTCGGCGACCACCACGACCCGCCGCGCCGACTGCACCAGCCGGCGGTTGGTCTCCGCCTCGGCGAGGTTCGGCGTGGAGAGACCCGCCTCCACCGATATGCCGTGGACGCCGAGGAAGAGCAGATCGAAGTGGAGCGCGGCGATCGCCTGGTCGGCGACCGGTCCGACGAGCGAGTCGGACGGGGTGCGCACCCCGCCCGTCAGTACGACCGTGGCCGCGCCCTGCGGCTGGCCGGCGGTGCGCTGCGCCGCGTGGAAGACGTCCGCGACCCGCACCGAGTTCGTCACCACGGTCAGATCGGGCACCTCCAGCAGGTGCTGGGCGAGCGCGTAGGTCGTCGTACCGCCGGACAGTGCGATCGCCGTCCCCGGCGTGACCAGCCGTGCGGCGGCGCGTGCGATGTCCTCCTTGGCGGACAGCTCCAGACCCGACTTGGCCTCGAAGCCCGGTTCGTGCGTGCTCGGCTCGACCACCGGCACCGCGCCGCCGTGCACCTTCTCCAGCACACCCTGGCGAGCGAGCGCGTCCAGATCGCGGCGCACGGTCATGTCCGACACGCCGAGCTTGCGCGTCAGCTCGTTGACGCGGACACCGCCTCGGCGCCGGACCTCGTCCACGATCAGGGCACGGCGCTGCTCCGCGAGGAGGTTCTGATTCTCGCTCACCTACGCTCCGGTCCTTTCGCCGCAACCCGCAACCCGTCCGACGCCCCTGACACGCCTCCTCCGACCTGGACGTTCCATGCCTCCGGCCGCGCGCGGGCGTCTCATCTTTGCACGGGCCGGTACCGGTTGCGCCACTGCCTGTCACGACGCGTGCATGCCAGCCGAGCCCCGCGCGGGCCCCGGGTGTCCCGGCGGCCCGGCTGGCGGTCCGCCGGACGGCTGCCCGGGGACCCGGCCTTCGGCGCGCTGATGCTCGCCCAGGGACTGCTCGCCGTGGCCCTCGCGGTCGTCGCCGCCCTCCACTGCCGGCATCCCGACCGGCGTGCCGACATGCGCGGTCTCGGCGGACCGGCGGTCGCACTGCTCGCCTGCGCGCTGGGCGGGGTGATGCCCGGCGGGGTCGCGCAACGCATCGCCGACTGGCTGGACGGCACCCGCGCCTCGCTCGACGGCCCGCCGGTGCTGCTGACCTGGCAGGCGTCGGCGATCCCCATCCTCGCGGTGCTGCTCGTCCTGACCGCCGCGCTGGCGGTGCGCACCGCACGGCTCGCCCGCGCCGAACGCGCCCGCGTACGCCACGAGCACCCCGGCGAGCCCGAGGACGCCTCCCTCACCCGGAGCATCGCCCAGGTCCGGGCCATGGCGACGCTCACCGGCCGTGTGCCCCTGGTCGTCGCCGTGCTCTCCGTCACCACCCTGGTGCTGGGCGCGGCCGCGCTGACCGGTGCCCTGGCGACCGGCGAGTCTCCCGACGGGGCGACCCGGCGGACGTTCGAGGTGCTGCGCGCGGTGGCGCAGACGTCGCAGGCGCTGGGCTCCTGGCTGGTCGGGGTGGGCTTCCTGCTGTTCGTCACCTGGGGCCGGCGCGCCTACAAGGACGCCTCCGCCCGGCGCACCATCGGCATCCTGTGGGATGTCGGCACGTTCTGGCCGCGCGCCGCGCATCCCTTCGCGCCACCGTGCTACGCCGAGCGCGCGGTGCCCGACCTGACCTGGCGGATGGCCACCTGGACCGAACGCACAGGCGGCCGGCTGGTCCTCTCCGGCCACTCCCAGGGCAGCGTCCTCGCGGCCGCGGCGGCCTGGCAGCTCGCGCCCTCCGTCCGGGGACGGGTTGCCCTGCTGGAGCGGCTGTGCGGCCGCTGGTTCCCCGCCCACTTCGGCCCGCCCGCACTGGCCGCGCTGCACCACGACGTCCGCTCCTGGAGCAACCTCTACCGCCGCACCGATCCCATCGGCGGCCCCGTCCACGTCACGCCGGACGGAGGCGAGGATGTCGACCACGAGCCGCTGCGGGACCCGCTCGCCTGCGGCCGTACCCCCGAGCACCCGCTCCCGGCGCCGATCCTCGGCCACTCCGACTATCAGGCCGACCCGGCCTTCGCCCGCGAACGCGCCCGGCTGCTGTCCTGCCTCACCGCGGACGTGCCGGGTCCGCGCCCGGACCCGGATACCCCGGACGCGTGACGTCCGGGCTCAGGGCAGCTCCGGCAGGTCCTCGGCGTACAGCAGGGTGAGGTCGTCGGTGCTGGGGTCCGCGACCTGGGCGACGCGGCCCGCATGACGCTCCACCATCGCCTCGAAGGTCTGCCGAGCGGTGCGTCCGTTGCCGAACGCGGCACCCTTCGGGATCGCCGTGAAGTAGGTGAGCAGCGCGTCCGAGGAGCCCGGCGCCAGCCGGTACTCGTGTTCCTCGGCCTGCTGCTCCACGATTCTGAGCAGTTCGTCGGGGCCGTAGTCACCGAAGGTGATCGTCCGTGAGAAACGGCTGGCCACACCGGGGTTGACGGACAGGAAGCGTTCCATCTCGGCCGTGTAGCCCGCGACGATCACCACGACCGCGTCCCGCTGGTCCTCCATCAGCTTCACCAGCGTGTCGATGGCCTCCTTGCCGAAGTCACGCCCGGCGTCCTCCGGGGAGAGCGCGTACGCCTCGTCGATGAACAGCACACCGCCGCGCGCCCGTTCGAAGGCCTCCTGGGTGCGGATCGCGGTGGAGCCGATGTGCTCACCGACCAGATCCACCCGGGACACCTCGACCAGGTGTCCCTTCTCCAGCACCCCGAGGGAGGCGAGGATCTCGCCGTACAGCCGGGCCACGGTCGTCTTGCCGGTGCCGGGGGAGCCCGTGAACACCAGATGCCGCTTGACCGAAGCCGCCTTCAGGCCCGCCCGCTGGCGGCGCCGGCCCACCTCGATCATGTCGGTCAGCGCCCGCACCTCGCGCTTGACGCTCTCCAGGCCGACCAGTGCGTCGAGTTCACCGAGCACGGCCTTCGACGTCCGGGCCGGCTGCTCCGGTTCGGGCGGGGTGATGAGCGGCTCCTGCTCCGTGGTGCGCTGCCCGGGAATCCCCCCGAGCAGCCCGCCGGAGGAGGGGGACGCCGTCTGTACGGCCGTCTCGCGGGGCGCCGGCGGCCGGATGCTGCCGCTTTCGTCGCTGGTGCAGTCCTCCACCACCGGTCCGGTCCCCGAGCCCGTGTCCGGCCCCGCGTCCGCGAACTCGTAACCCCCGCGCGCGCACCGCTCCGTACGGCACTTGCGCAGCGTCGTACGACAGCCGTCGAGCACATGGAAGCCATAGCCGCCACTGCCGCTGACCCGGCAGTTCTGGAAGGTGCCGCGGCCTCCGGCGGACACGTAGAAACCGGCCTCGGAGGGGGAACCGACCGTGCAGCGCTCGATGGTCGGGTCGGCGCCCTTGGTGACGATCACGCCGGTCTGGGTGCCGTCCACGGTGCAGTTGTTGAGCGTGCCGCCGCTGCCGTGGTCCCGGAACCAGGCACCGGTCGCCGCGTCCCGGATCCGGCAGTCGTCGAGCTGGGCGGTCGCCCCGTCGCTCACCGACACCGCCGTGTTGCGCACCTGGGACAGGTCGCTGTCCACCACGTCCGCCCGCGAGCCGCGGTCCAGCACGAACAGGGCGTCCGGCACGTCGTGCACCCGGCAGGAGTCCAGCACCGCCGTGGCACCGTCGCTGACCCACACCGCCGGATAGTCGCCGGTGCTGTCGAAGATCTCGCACTGGTTGGCGTCGACGCGGGTGCCCGGATCCCACACCGACAGCCCGTTGCGCCCGAACTGACGCACCGTCGTGCGGGTCAGCGTGAGCACCGAGCGGGAACGCAGGTCGATCGCGTTCTCCGGGATGTCATGGATCCGGCAGTCGGCCAGGGTGAGCACCGCGTCCGTGTCGAGCGTGACGCCGTCGGCGGATGTGCGGTGCACATCACAGTCGGTCAGATGCGCCGTGGCCCGCTGGGTGACCTGGACCCCCGAGCCCCGGACCTCGTACACCTCGCAACCGACCGCCTCCAGCGCGGAGTTCTCACCGGTCGCGCTCAGTCCGATGCCGGCGGCGTGATGTACCCGGCAGCGCTCCAGGCGCGGGTGCGCGCCGCCCCGTACCACCACCGCGGCCTGGCCGGCCGCGACGACCTCGCACTCCTCGAACACCCCGCTGCCACCGTCGAGCACGGCGATGCCGATGCCGGCCGGGTTGTCGACCGTGCAGCGGCGCATGGTCGGCCGCGCCGAGCCCCGCACCTCGATGCCCGCGGCGGACCGCGTCACGATCCGCACGTCCGACACTTCCGGCGTGCCCTCCTCGACCAACAGGGCGGGCGCGGCGGCGTCCTGGCCCTCCACGTGCAGACCCTGCACGACCGCCGAGGCCCGCACGGTCAACGGCACGCCGTCCGCGGGGGCGATCCGGACCGAGCCGGGCGAACCCTCGGGCCCGCGCAGCGTCACCGGCCGCTGGACGACGAGGTTCTCCCGGTAGGTGCCCGGGGCGATGGTGAGGACGTCGCCGTCGGCGGCGGCCTCCAGGGCGGCGGCGAGGGACGCGTACTCACCCGTGCGGCGCCGCCACCGCGAAGTACCGGTGTGCGTCACCTGGACCGTGCCCTGTGCCATGGCGTTGCCGTGCCCCCACCTCGTGGTACGTGTGCTCGTTGACCTGCGGGGCGCTGCCGCCGGAGGCGGGAGAGCGGGCGCGCCCGGCCCTGGGGCCTCGACGCGTTCGCGCTCCGTCACCGGCGCGCCCTTCGGCTCGCTCGCGTGCGGGTTGATGCCGATAGCGAGTCGGCCGGTCCACCGTAGCGTGCGCGCGGACCATGGGTTGACCAGAGGTGGAAGGCTGTCAGCTGCCCGTGCCCGCCTTGCCCCAGTCCGGACCCGCGCGGTCCCATGCCTGGTCCCAACGCGCATACCGGCGGCGGACCATGCGCCAGACGACCAGCCGGCGGCCGGCCTCGACCAGCCCCGCGGTCGCCAGGGCGGCGCCGATCCCGGCGAGCACCGCGTGTGTCGTCGCCGTGGCCGAGTCCAGCGGGCGGGCCGTTATTCGGCCGTGCGGGTCCGTCCAGAGCTCGAAGTGGTCCCCCCGGTGCGGGGACTGGAGGTTCGCCAAGACCGGGCCGTGCTGCCGGCTGCCGTCCGGTGCGGTCCAGTCGGCCAGGACCCGGCTCTGGATCTTGGCGGCGCTGGTGTCGGGATCGGTCTCGGGCAGGGCGTCGCCCAGCTTGCGGACCACGGTGGCCGTGACCAGATAGCGGGAGCGTCGCTGGTCCGCCACCGACCGTTGCAGGGAGTCCTGGGTGGTGGCACCGACCAGGGAGCCGACCACAGGCGCCGCCACGGCGATCAGCAGCAGCGCCACCAGGGCCAGCCAGGCCTCGGCCAGATCGGTCGCCCGGCGCAGCGGATTGCCACGCCAGCGCCACAGACCGCTCAACACCCGCACGTCCCCCACCCCCTTCGGCTCCGTGACAACCCCCGGCGGAGCCGCTCACCCCGAGGCCCGGCCAAGAGAGAGCGACATCACGTCCGGCCGGTTCCTCTCACGAATCTCTCACATCACCTCAACGACCGTGCGCCGCCTCCGGTTCCCGGCCGAAGGCCAGGACGGCTGGTCGTCTCGCCGCCCGGCACTACGTCAGCACGCGCACCGGATCCCCGACCCGGATCGTGCCGGTGCCGAGGGGCACCAGGTTCTGGCCGAAGAGCAGTTGCCCGTCGCGCTTGCGGTGGCGGGCCAGCGTGTGCAGCGGCTCGCGGCCGCGCACGGCGCTGTCCTGGTCGGTGGTGGTCACGACGCAGCGCCCGCAGGGCTTGGCGACGCGGAAGGCGACCTCGCCGACGCAGATGCGCGACCAGTGGTCCTCCGCCCATGCCTCGGTGCCCGCCACGACCAGGTTCGGCCGGAAACGGTTCATGGGCAGAGGGCCCTCATCGGCGTGGTCGCCTTGTGCCAGCAGGGAGTTCAGGGCGTCGAGGGAGGCGAGCGTGGTGACGAGGAGGGGGTATCCGTCGGCCAGGCTCACCGTCTCGCCGGGCAGCGCGTAGGCAGGGTCGACGGGGCGGCGCGTGGCCGGGTCGTCGAGGTGGACCAGGCGGACGTCCGCCCCCACGTACGCCGCACACCAGTCGTGGGCGGCGTCGCAGGCCGCGACCGCCTCCACCTCGGTGCCGAAGATGTCGATGACCACCGTCGGCGCCGGCCCCGGTACGGGCACCGTCAGCGGTGCCCTGCCGGGTGCGGACAGCAGAAGGCCGCCGCCGGGCAGGAGCTCGGCGGCGGCCGACGCGAGACGTGGCTGCTCGCGCTGGGTGACGACCCTTCCCCCATGGTCGACAAGTGCCCAGCGCCGGTCCCCGGCCAGCCCCCAGGGCTCTACCGCGGCCTGCCGTGGCGACAGGCCGCGGAGCGCCTTGACCGGATGGACGTGGACCGAGTGCAGCGTCGCGTTCCCCATGAGGCCACCCTGTCAGGTGACGCGGCGGCCGGGGCGCGCAGGTCAGTAGCCGCGGTACTGCTGGTTGTTGTACGGGTCCTGGTAGGGAGCCTGCGGGGGCCGCGGCGCGGCCGGACGCATGGCCTCGTATCCCGTGCCCGTGCCGGTGGCCATCGGACGCTGCATCGGAGCCTGCTGCGCGGCGTAGCCGCGGGGCGCGCCGGCCTGCTGCGGGATGTACGCCGTGGGCGCCTGCTGGAGCGGGGCGGGCTGCGGCGCCTGCGGGTAGCCGTACGCGGGAGCCTGCGGAGACGGAGCCGCCGGGAGGGCGGGCAGCGCCGAGGGCAGGGCAGGGAGGTTGCTTGCCGACTCGTAGGCGGCGGGAACCCGGATCGGGGCGATCTGCGGGGTGCCCCGTTCGGCCACGAGCGAGTCGTAGATCGGAGTGTCCGGGAAGGAGGCGGAGTAGTAGCCGCCACCATAAGTGGAGCGGGGGGAGGTCATGGCACATAAGTTAAGCCCACGATGTGCTGGTTGGGGAGACCGATAAGAGGGTTGTTTTCCGTGTCGGCAGTGACCTGGCATCCCCAATACGAGCGAACTTGGCAAAAATGGACGCCGCAGCCCGTTTGGATCGTGTAAAGGCCAAGTTCCGGCAGGGTTACCGGCGGTTGACCGGCGATCTTCCTGTGCCGGTCCTGGGAGTTCGCTGCGGCCCGGAATACGTTGGGCGGGTAGGGATGACCATGGCGACCGGGAGCATCCGGGACGCCGGAAGCGAGGGGGCCGACATGTCAATGCCGAAGGGATCGAACGCTCCGGTGCCGACCGCCGCGCTGCGCGTCGAGATGTGCTGGCGCCCGGGACCCGGCGTGCCCGACGCGGACGCCTCGGCGCTGTTGCTCGCGGCCGGAAAGGTCCGCTCCGACGGGGACTTCGTCTTCTACAACCAGCCCGCCCACTCCTCCGGCGCGGTCCGCCACGAGGGCAAGCGCCATGCCGGCGACCGCGTGAGCGACACCCTTCTCGTGGACCTCGCGCGCGTGGAGGGCGCCATCGAGCGGATCGTCCTCGCGGCCTCCGCGGACGGCGGGACCTTCGGACAGGTCCCGGGCCTCGCCATCGAGGTGACCGACGCGGCCACGGGCGCCGTGGTCGCCCGCTTCGACAGCCCGGGCGCGAGCGTGGAGACGGCCTTCGTGCTCGGCGAGTTGTACCGCCGCCAGGGCGGCTGGAAATTCCGCGCCGTGGGTCAGGGGTACAGCAGCGGACTCGAGGGCCTGGCAACGGACTTCGGCATCACCGTCGACGAACCCCAGCACGCTGCCGCGCCGCCCGCTCCGATGCCCGCACCTTCCGTGACCGCACAGTCACCGGCCGCCGCGCCGCCTTTGCCGCCGGTCGCCCCGACGGCCCCGCCGCCGTCGGCCGCCCCGCTGACCCACCTGCCTCCGCCGCCCCCGGGAGCGACTCCCGCGCCGCTGCCCCCGCCACCCTCGGCGCAGCCGGTCCGTCTCTCCAAGATCACGCTCACCAAGGCCGCACCGTCCGTCTCGCTGGCCAAGCAGGGCGGTACGTCCGGAGCCATGCGGGTCAACCTCAACTGGCAGGTGCGCAAGCAGTTCCCGGGCTGGGGCGGCCGCCGGGGCGGCCAGGGAGACCTCGACCTCGACCTGGGCGCCCTGTATGAACTCGCCGACGGCCGCAAGGGCGTCGTACAGGCCCTCGGCAGCGCCTTCGGCTCACTGAACCGTCCGCCGTACATCCACCTCGACGGCGACGACCGCACCGGTGCCATGGCGAGCGGCGAGAACCTCACCATCAACCTCGACCACACCCGGGATTTCCGCCGCATTCTCGTCTTCGTCACCGTCTACGAAGGCGCCAGCTCCTTCGCCGACCTGCACGCCACCGTGACCCTCCAGCCGCAGCACGGCGCCCCGATCGAGTTCTCGCTGGACGAGTGCACGGTCCCCTCCCCGGTGTGCGCGCTCGCGCTGATCACCAACACGGGCAGTGACCTCGTCGTGCAGCGCGAGGCGCGATACCTGGTGCCGGAGCGTGGGGTGAGTCCGCAGCGGACCATGGACCGCGCCTACGGATGGGGCATGAACTGGACGCCCGGCCGCAAGTGACCCGGCTCAGCCCTCGTCGGGCACGGCCTTCGGGCGCGTGTACGTGCGGCCCTTCCAGGCGGCGCCCCGGCCCCGGTAGTGCTGCACGGCGGAGTCGACCGTCATCAGGAGGTAGAGGAACGCGGTGAAGGGCAGCAGGGGAGCGAGCCACAGCGGCTGCCGGTAGTAGCGGAGCATCGGCACGTACGTCGCCGCCATGAGCGCCCACGCCGCCGCGCCGGCGATCGCCGTCACCGCGTCGCCCGTGACGGCGCCCGTCACCACCGCCGCGGGCGGCACCAGATACACCAGGGCGAGTCCGGCGACCGTCCCCAGGAGCAGCAGGGGGTTGTGCCGCAGCTGGGCGTACGCGCTGCGCGAGACCATCTGCCACAGATCGTGCAGCCGCGGGTAGGGGCGTACGCTGTCCACCCGCTCGGCCAGCCCCAGCCAGACGCGGCCTCCGACGCCCTTCACCGCGCGCGCGAGCGCCACGTCGTCGATGACGGCGTGCCGGATGGCGTCCGGGATCCGCGCCCGCTCGGCCGTCTCCGCCCGCAGCAGCACACAGCCGCCCGCCGCGGCCGCCGTACGCGACCCCTTCCTGCCGATCCGGCGGAACGGGTACAGCTGCGCGAAGAAATAGACGAACGCCGGGACCACGAGCCGCTCCCATCGGCTCTCCACCCTCAGCCGCGCCATCTGCGACACCACGTCGAAGCCGCCGGTACGGGCCGCCGCCACCAGCTCGCGCAGGCTGTCCGGGGCGTGCGCGATGTCCGCGTCCGTCAGCAGCAGGTACTCGGGGCCGCGCGCGCGTGCCAGTCTGACCCCGTGCCGCACCGCCCACAGCTTGCCCGTCCAGCCCGCGGGCGGCTCCCCGGGGGAGGCCACCGTGAGCGGCAGCCCGCCGTGCCGCCGGGACAGTTCCCGGGCCAGGTCCCCGGTGCCGTCGGTGCTCCCGTCGTCCACGAGGACGATCTCCGCCCGCCCGGGATAGTCCTGGGCCAGCAGCGAGGGCAGACTCGCGGGCAGGACGGCCGCCTCGTCACGGGCCGGGACGACCACGCACACCGAAGGCCACGACTCCGGCTCCCGGCGCTGCGGCAGCCGGACGTCCGTGCGCCAGAAGAAGCCCTGGCACAGCAGCAGCCAGCACCAGGCGGCGAGGGATGCGACAGTCGTCCACACGATGGCGCTCACGGCCCGAAGTCTGCCCCACCGGACGGGCCCGCAGGGGACGATCGTCTATCGTGGCCGGGTGAAGATCGCGCTCATGGACTCCGGAATCGGCCTTCTGGCGGCCACCGCCGCGGTACGGCGCCTGCGGCCCGACGCGGATCTCATCCTCTCCCTCGACCCCGACGGCATGCCCTGGGGGCCGCGTACCCCCGACGACCTCACCGGGCGGGCCCTGGCCGTCGCGGAGGCCGCGGCGGCCCGGCGGCCCGACGCCCTGATCGTCGGCTGCAACACCGCCACCGTGCACGCCCTGCCCGCCCTGCGCGACCGCCTGGAACCCGGTATCCCGGTCATCGGCACGGTGCCGGCGATCAAGCCGGCCGCCGCGGGTGGCGGTCCCGTCGCCATTTGGGCGACCCCCGCCACCACCGGCAGCCCGTACCAGCGCGGACTCATCGCGGACTTCGCGGACGGCGTCCCGGTCAGCGAGGTGCCCTGCTGGGGGCTCGCCGAGGCCGTGGAGCACGCGGACGAGGAGGCCATCGACGCCGCCGTCGCCGCCGCTGCCGCGCTCACCCCGCAGGACGTGACGACCGTCGTCCTGGGCTGCACCCACTACGAGCTGGTGGCGGAACGTATCCGCACCGCCGTGCAGCGCCGCGGCGGCTCCTCGCTCGTCCTGCACGGCTCCGCCGGAGCCGTGGCCGCCCAGGCCCTGCGCCGTCTCGGCGAGCTGCCCGCCCCCGACGCGCCGGCCGAGGGCACCCTGACCGTGCTGCTGAGCGGCCGCGAGGGCGAGCTGCCCGCGCCCGCGCTGCACTACGCCGAGGGGCTGCTGCTGCCCGCCGTCGGCCCGCTGGCCGACCAGCGCTGACGGGGCGGGCCGCCGGCCGGCCCCGCCGGCCCGGCCGGAGCAGTCACCGTCCGCGAGCAGGTACCCGCGCAGCGAAACCTGAGTAACCTCGTAGACATGAGGGACCACCGCGACGCCGAGGACCTTCCCCACCCCGACGTATGGACCGGGCGTGCCACCAACCGTGTGCAGTGGCTGCTGGCGCTGGTCGGCGCGGCCTGCATGGCGCTCGGCATCGAGCTGGCCGTGGACGCGCCCTGGACCTCGGGCACCGCCCCGCTGGTGATGGCCGTCGTCGGCTGCATCGCGGCCGGCCTCCTGGTGCTCTTCGGCACACTCGCCTTCGTGCACGTCGACCTCAGACTCGACGAGGAATGCCTCGAGGTGCGCTGCGGCCACATCGGCGTGCCACGCCGCCGCATCCCGCTCTCCCAGGTCGCCGGCGCCGACTTCATCCCGCACGTCACCCCGCGCCAATGGGGCGGATGGGGCTACCGCTGGCGCCCCGAGAAGGGCACCGCGGTCGTCGTACGCCGGGGCGAGGGCATCGCGCTCAGCCTGTGGGACGGCCACACGTTCACGATCACCGTGGACGACGCGGAGTCGGCGGTACGGGTCATCAGGGCCCGGCTGCGGACGATCACGCCCGGTACGGCAGCCTGACGCAGGGCGGCGGGCCGAGGCCGCGGCTCCTCAGGCAGTCGCCTCCTCACCGGCCCACGGCCGTGCCGTCGCCCAACCGGCCAGCAGCCCCGCCCCCGCGGCCACCGTCGTGAAGCTCAGCGCGTCGCCCACCGAGGCGATCGCGGCGAGCGCGGTGAGCGCCGCGCCCGCGGTCAGGGCGACCGGGGTCGGGCGTGGGGTGCGCCACAGGGCGTGCAGGACCCAGCAGAAGGTGGCCGCGAGCAGGAGCACACCCACCACGCCCTGCTCCGCCGCCTGCTGGAGCGGCGCCGAGTGCGGCTTGCCGTCGGGCAGCGCCCCCGTCCCGCCGGCGCTCAGCTCACCGAAGCGGTCGGGGCCGACTCCGGCCCCCGGGGCGCTGCCGGCCATCCGCAGAGCGTCCTGCCACAGCCCGAGCCGGTGCGGGGCGAACCGGCTCTCGAGCGCGGCGCCGAGATCACCGGGCAGGGCGCCCGCCGCGACCGCCCACACGGCTCCGGCCGTCACCGCCGCCACCAGCGCCAGGCCTGTGATGCCGACGCCCCGGTGGTGCATCGAGCCCGCGGCGAGCGAGCACAGCAGCACGGCGGCACTGGCCAGACAGCCGGCGGGCGACCCCGCGGCGGCGCCGGTCAGCGCCACGGCGACCGCGAGCACCCGCAGGCCGAGCCGGAGCGCCGGTACGGAGGTCGCCCAGGCCGCGCAGCACGCCGCACCCGTGGCCAGCGCCAGCAAGGCGGCACTGGCACCGGCCTGTCCGAGCGGGGCGACGTACCCGTGCCCGGGCAGGGCATCGGGCATCAGCACGGCCAGCACGAGCCCGGCCGCCGCCCCCACACCGGGCGCGGCCACCGGCAGCAGCGCCCCGGAGATCCTTCCCACGGCGTAGCCGGCGGCCGTGGCGAGCACCGCGAGCAGCGCACCCTCCGGCCGTCCGTCGTGGACCGCCGCCGTGATCAGCGACCATGCGGCGCAGGCCCCCAGAAGGATCATGCCCGCCCCGTCAGAAACGTTTCGCCCGGCTCGGTCCGCGTCCGCACCCGTCGCGGACCTCATCCCCGTCGACCCCACCCGTCGCCCCTCGTACCCGGCCCCCGTGCTGTGGCACACCCCAGCCGCACGCACCGGCACCCGCCGCACCGCCGGGGCTGGCCACACCGTAACGGCTGGTCGCCGGTTTGTGGACGAGTTGCTCGGGATCGTCTCGATTCCCGCAGGACCTCGGCACGTCTGCCCGGCCGTGCGCGCCCCGCGCCCGGCGTGCCGCCGCCCTGCGCGCGACCGCACCCCGGTCCGGTCCGGCCGGGGAAACGTCGCGCTTCCGCGCAGGTCGGCCGCGCTGCCCGTACCGTCGGCGGCGAGCCGACCGTGCTGTCGGTGGCGAGGCGCGCCACCGTACACTCCCCGGGTGACCGTCACCGCAACTTCCGTGGACCAGCCGGACCAGCTGCAGCCGCCCTCCGCACCGAGCGCGCGCGGTCGTTGGTTCGTGCGTCTGGTCCCGGCCCTCGCCTCCGCGCTCTGCGGAGTGCTCCTGTACGTCAGCTTCCCGCCGCGCACCCTGTGGTGGCTGGCCCTGCCCGCCTTCGCCGGATTCGCCTGGGTGCTGCGCGGCCGCGGCTGGAAGGCGGCGCTCGGTCTCGGCTACCTCTTCGGGCTCGGCTTCCTGCTGCCGTTGCTGGTGTGGACCGGCGTGGAGGTCGGTCCCGGGCCCTGGCTCGCACTGGTGGCCATCGAGGCGATCTTCGTCGCACTGGTCGGTGTCGGCATCGCGGCGGTGTCCAGGCTGCCCGCCTGGCCGGTGTGGGCGGCAGCCCTGTGGATCGCCGGAGAAGCGGTACGCGCACGCGTACCGTTCCGCGGCTTCCCCTGGGGCAAGATCGCCTTCGGGCAGGCGGACGGCGTCTTCCTGCCGCTCGCCGCGGTGGGCGGCACCCCGGTGCTCGGTTTCGCGGTCGTGCTGTGCGGCTTCGGCCTGTACGAGGCCGGGCGCCTGATCGCCGAGCGGCGCCGTACGCAGGCGTTCCGGAAGCCGGCCGCGGCCGTCGCACTGCTCAGCGTCGCCATGCCGGTCGTCGGCGCGGTCGCCGCACGAGGGCTGGTCAGCGACAAGGCCGAGGACGGCACCGCGACGGTCGCGGTCATCCAGGGCAACGTGCCGCGCGCCGGTCTGGAGTTCAACGCCCAGCGGCGCGCGGTTCTCGACTACCACGCGCGCGAGACACTCAAGCTCGCCGCCGACGTGAAGGCCGGCAAGGTCCCGAAGCCCGACTACGTGCTGTGGCCCGAGAACTCCTCGGACATCGACCCCTTCGCCTACCCCGACGCGGCCGCCGTCATCGAGGGCGCGGCCAAGGCGGTCGGTGTACCCCTCTCGGTCGGCGGAGTCGTCGAGAGCGACGGCAAGCTGCTCAACGAGCAGATCCTCTGGGACCCGGCCAAGGGGCCGGTCCAGACCTACGACAAGCGGCAGATCCAGCCGTTCGGCGAGTACCTCCCGCTGCGCGGGCTCGTCGGCGCGATCAACAAGAACTGGACCGGCATGGTCCGCCAGGACTTCAGCCGGGGCACCGAGCCGGGCGTGTTCGACATCCACGGGACCAAGGTCGGCCTCGCCACCTGCTACGAGGCCGCTTTCGACTGGGCCGTTCGCGACACCGTCACGCACGGCGCGGAGATGATCTCCGTACCGAGCAACAACGCCACCTTCGACCGCAGCGAGATGACCTACCAGCAGCTCGCCATGTCCCGTATCCGCGCGGTCGAACACAGCCGGACCGTGACGGTGCCCGTCACCAGCGGAGTCAGCGCGGTGATCATGCCGGACGGGCGGATCACCCAGAAGACCGGCATGTTCGTGCCCGCCTACCTGGTCCAGAAGGTCCCGCTGCGCACCTCCGAGACGCCCGCGACCCGGATGGGCATCCTGCCCGAGATGGCCCTGGTGCTGGTTGCCGCGGGCGGGCTCGGCTGGGCGATCGGGTCCGGGATCCGGGCCAGGCGCACGGGTGACGCGTAACCTTTCGCCCCTCGACGGCCCGGCGACGCCCGCCTGAAGTGCCGGAACCGGCCCGTTAGGGTCGTTCCCATGGCTACTCCTGACTTCATCCGCACGATCAGGGCCTCCGCGGGCCACCAGTTGCTGTGGCTCCCCGGCGTCAGCGCGGTCGTCTTCGACGACCAGGGCCGAGTCCTGCTGGGGCAGCGTGCGGACAACCACAAGTGGGCCCTGCTCTCCGGCATCCCGGAGCCCGGGGAGCAGCCGGCCGCCGCCGCGGTGCGCGAGGTCTACGAGGAGACCGCTGTTCGTTGCGTCCCCGAGCGGATCGTCATGGTGAAGTCCAGCGAGCGTGTCACCTTCGGAAACGGCGACATCTGCCAGTTCATGGACATCACCTTCCGCTGCCGGGCCGTCGGCGGGGAGGCGCGCGTCAACGACGACGAGTCGCTGGACGTCGGCTGGTTCGAAGTGGACGCACTGCCGCCCATGGACGAGCGCCATCTCTTCCGGATCAAGCAGGCCATGTCAGATGAACCCACATGGTTTGACCCCACGACTTTTGAATGAAGTATGGGGCGTGACCACATGTAGTGGGGAGGGAGTGCTCCTTAGGGTCGATACATGACCCAGCCCAGCGCCCTGCCTGGCCACCACAGCCCCTCGCTCGACCTCGGCGGCCGCACCGCCCTCGTCACGGGCGCCGCAAGCGGCATCGGCCGCGCCTGCGCGCTGCGGCTCGCAGCCGCCGGGGCCCAGGTCAGAGCCGTGGACCGGGACGCCGAGGGCCTCGCCGAGCTGGTCGAGGCGGCCAAGGCAGCGGGCGACCTCGCGGGCACGGTCGAGCCGCACGTCCTCGACCTCACCGACCTCGACGCCGCCGAAGAGGCGGCCTCCGGCGCCGACGTCCTGGTCAACAACGCCGGCCTCCAGCTGGTCCGCCCCCTGGAGGAGTTCCCGCCCGAGGTCTTCCACACCGTGCTCACCGTGATGCTGGAGGCCCCCTTCCGGCTCATCCGCGGTGCCCTCCCGCACATGTACGCGCAGGGCTGGGGCCGGATCGTCAATGTGTCCTCCGTCCATGGGCTGCGCGCCTCGGCCTTCAAGGCCGCCTATGTGGCCGCAAAACACGGTCTCGAAGGACTCTCCAAGACGGCCGCCCTGGAAGGTGCCCCCCATGGTGTGACCTCGAACTGTGTGAACCCGGCCTATGTGCGCACCCCACTGGTCGAGAAGCAGATTGCCGACCAGGCACGGGCCCACGGCATCCCCGAGGAACGCGTGCTGTCCGAGATCCTCCTCAAGGACAGCGCCGTCCGGCGGCTGATCGAGCCGGAGGAGGTCGCCGAGGCCGTCGCCTACCTGTGCGGCCCGCACGCGTCGTTCGTCACCGGCACCTCGCTGGTACTCGACGGCGGCTGGACAGCCCACTGAACAGGCCCGAGGCGCCCGGCGGCGAAGTTGTCCACAGGCCTGCCGCAGCGGGCGGCCGATGCGGAATCCTGTGACCATGCCTCTCGATCACGTCCAGCCCGCCGAGCGCCCCGCCACCGGGAGCGCCGACGGGGAGTCCGACGGCGATGCGCAGGCGCCGTACCTCGCGCTGCTGGCCCGCGACGCCTCCGTGGAGGCCTACGAGCAGCCGCTGCTGCGCGCCCGCGCCGAGGGACTGCCGGCCGACCGGGTCGCGGCCCTCGAACAGGCCAAGCTCCTCGCCCTGCGCGTCCGCTCCGAACTGGAGGGGCGCCGACGACGCGAGGCGGAACTGTCCGCGCTCTTCGAGACCGCCCACGACCTGGCAGGACTCAGGGACGTGGACGCCGTCCTCCAGGCGATCGTGCAGCGCGCCCGCTCCCTGCTCGGCACGGACATCGCCTACCTCAGTCTCAACGACCCGGCGCGCGGCGACACCTACATGCGGGTCACCGAAGGCTCCGTCGCCGCCCGCTTCCAGCAGCTGCGCCTCGGGATGGGAGAGGGGCTCGGCGGTCTCGTCGCCCAGACGGCGCGGCCGTACGTCACGGACGACTACTTCAAGGACAGCCGCTTCCAGCACACTCTCGCGATCGACGCCGGTGTGCGCGACGAGGGTCTGGTCGCCATTCTCGGTGTCCCGCTGATGCTCGGCCCGCACGTCATCGGCGTCCTGTTCGCCGCGGACCGGCGCGCCCGCGTCTTCGAACGCGAACAGATCGCCCTGCTCGGCTCCTTCGCCGCCCTCGCCGCCACCGCCATCGACACCGCCAACCTGCTCACCGAGACACGCGCCGCCCTGGCCGGGCTCGAGCGCGCCAACGAGATCATCCAGGACCGCAGCGCGGTCATCGAGCGCGCCTCAGACGTGCACGACCGGCTCGCCGAACTCGTCCTGCGCGGCGGCGGGGTCCACGACGTGGCCGCGGCCGTCTCCCAGGTCCTCGACGGCACGGTCGAGTTCACCGAGACCGGTACGGCACCGGCCGGCGCGCTGAAGGCGTCCAGCACCGAGGGACACGCCGTACCGCACGGTGACGACTGGATCGCCGCGGTCGCCGCGGGCGGGGAACTCCTCGGCGCGCTCGCCCTGCGCGGCCACCCGGACCTGGACCCCGTCGACCAGCGCACCCTGGAACGCGCGGCGATGGTCACCTCGCTGCTCCTGCTCGCCCGCCGCTCCGCCGCCGAGGCCGAACAACGCGTCCGGGGCGAGCTGCTGGACGACCTCCTGGACGCCCACGACCGGGACCCGCGCCTGCTCCGCGAGCGTGCCAGACGGCTGCACGCCGACCTGGACGCCACCCACGTCGTCCTCGCGGCCCGCCTCGACGGCCCCGCGGCCGACGCCGAGGAGGAGGCCGCCGCCCGCCGCCGGCTGTGGTCCGCCGCCTCCCACCTGGCCGCCACCCGGCAGGGCCTGGCCGCCGCCCGCGACGGCGGCACGGTCCTGCTGCTGCCGCTCGGCACCCGCGACAGCGCCACCGACCTGGCCCGCCGCACCGCCCGCGACCTGGGCACCGCCGTCCACCAGCCGGTCACCGTCGGCGCCTCCGCACCTGTCACCGACCTCGCAGCCCACCCCGACACGGTGGCCGCCGCCTACACCGAGGGACGCCGCTGCCTGGACGCCCTCCACCTGCTGGGCCGCGGCGGAGACGGCGCGGCGGCCGAGGACTTCGGCTTCCTCGGCCTGCTGCTCGCCGGCGAACGCGACATCGGCGGCTTCGTGGAGCGCACCATCGGCCCGGTCGTCGCCTACGACAGACGCCGGGGCACGGACCTGCTGCGCACCCTGGACGCCTACTTCGCCTGCGCGATGAGCCCGGCCCGCACCAAGGACGCCCTCCACGTGCACGTGAACACCGTCGCGCAGCGGTTGGAGCGCGTGGGCCGGCTGCTCGGCGCGGACTGGCAGTCGCCGTCCCGCGCCCTGGAGATCCAACTGGCCCTGCGCCTGCACTGGTTGGCGACGCCAGAACGCCACTGACCGGCTCCCGCGCGGGGAGCCGGTCAGCACACAGGAAGTGGCGGCCCGGTCAGGCCGTACGTGCCCCGGTCGTCGGGCTCGCCGCGGTGCCCTCCCCGACGACGTCCTCCACCTGGGCGAGATCACGGTGCCGGGTCTCCCGGGCCACGCCCACCGCGACCAGGGTCAGGACGGCGGCCGCGATCACGTACAGGGCGATCGGCGTGGAGCTGTCGTACTCGGAGAGCAGGGCGGTGGCGATGAGCGGGGCGGGCGCACCGGCCGCCACCGAGGCGAACTGGGCGCCGATGGAGGCACCGGAGTAGCGCATCCGGGTCGCGAACATCTCGGCGAAGAAGGCGGCCTGGGGCGCGTACATGGCGCCATGCAGCACCAGGCCGACGGTCACCGCCAGGATGAGGTACCCGAACGACCCGGTGTCGACGAGCGAGAAGAACGGGAACATCCACAGGCCGATCCCGGCCGCGCCGAGCAGATACACGGGCCGCCGTCCGACGCGGTCGGAGAGCGCGCCCCAGGCGGGGATCACGGCGAAGTGCACGGCGGAGCCGATGAGGACCGCGTTGAGCGCGGTCTGCTTCGAGACGCCGGCGGACGTCGTGGCGTAGACGAGGATGAAGGCCGTGATGACGTAGTAGCTGATGTTCTCCGCCATGCGGGCACCCATCGCGACCAGCACGTCACGCCAGTGGTACCGCAGCACGGAGACGAGCGGCAGCTTCTCCTCGCCACCGTCCTGCCGCGACTCGGCCCGCGCCAGCGCCTCCTTGAAGACAGGCGATTCATCGACAGACAGACGAATCCACAAACCGACCATCACCAGCACACCGGAGAGCAGGAACGGGATCCGCCAGCCCCAACTGCCGAAGGCGTCGTCCGACAGCACGGCGGTGAGCAGGGACAGCACACCGGTCGCGAGCAACTGCCCGGCCGGCGCGCCGGTCTGCGGCCACGCCGCCCAGAAGCCGCGCCGCCGGGCGTCCCCGTGCTCGGACACCAGCAGGACGGCACCGCCCCACTCACCACCGAGCGCGAACCCCTGCACGAGCCGCAGCACCGTCAGCAGCACCGGCGCCGCGCTCCCGATGGTCGCGTGCGTGGGCAGCAGACCGATGGCGAAGGTGGCCCCGCCCATCAGCAGCAGACTCAGTACCAGCAGCTTCTTGCGCCCCAGCCGGTCACCGTAGTGCCCGAACACCAGCGCCCCGAGCGGCCGGGCCGCGAATCCGACCGCATACGTCAGGAATGACAACAGCGTCCCGACCAGCGGGTCCGAGTCAGGGAAGAACAGCTTGTTGAACACCAGAGCTGCGGCGGACCCGTACAGGAAGAAGTCGTACCACTCGATGGTGGTGCCGATGAGGCTGGCGGCGACGATGCGGGGGAGCTTCGCCGGGGGCGGGGGAGCGGTTGCTGGGGAGGCCATGTGCGCCACTTCCTCGTGTGCGGTGGGGACGGGTACGTGTCGGCACACGGTAGGAAGATGCAGGTCGGGGGCACATGTGGTGGGGCAACATAGTTCGAGGGCTGGGTATGCGTGCGGCCACCATGCCGGCTCACGGAAGGGCGGTCAGAGGCTCGAAGGCGGTCGAAACGAGTGCTGTCCGGGACGCGTAGCTCGGGGTGATTTGACGGTGCGGTGCTGACTCCCGTGCTGGTTTGGTGCTGACTAAAAGCCCACGTCATCACCCGTGCTCACCCCTCCCGTGCTGACTTGGTGCTGACTACGCTCCGTTGAACTCGGACATCTTGGGGCTGATCGGCTCAGGGCCGCTGCGTGGTAGTTGACCGGACCGAGAGGCAGACCCGGCTTCGCCGTTCGGCTCTGCGGGCACGGACAAGGCGCTGTGCCTGGGCGTGTGTGCGTTCGTCCCAGCAGATTCTTCGTCTGCTGGTGGTACACGAGCGAGATGCCTGCTGAACTCTGCAAATGGTGTACGGCATGGGCTCTGTTGAGTGCCATGGCCCGTGTCTGGTCCGGATCTTGATGCTGAAGGGGCGATGCCGGCTGGTTTTCCACCGAAGGCGAGGTCGGATTGCACCGCCCAGGTGTCACACAGTCCGGCGACCGGCCGGACCGCCGCCCAGTTCCATTTGGGAGTGCCGTGTCGGACCGCCGGCGAGTGACGCTGCGCCGCCCGGGGGAAAACGGTGGAACCGACTGCATGGACTCGGAGTCAGGCCCGGGCAGACCGGCCGTGCGTCCGTAGTCGAAGTGCGGCCGTTCATGGCAGGAGTTGTAGAGAGAGGCTGGACAGATAGTCGCGCTATCCAATAGCTTTCGCGTGCGCGGGCCATGGTCGTCGTGTGCTCGTGTACTGGGGCGTCGGACCGTGCGGGGGATCTGTGATGGCTGTCCAGCGGGTGTTACGTGCACTGAGGGGCGCATGGCGGGGGAGGACTGCTTCGTTCCCCGGGCCGGCCGGCCTTTTCCGTGGACGGACTGTCACGTTCCGCGGCCGCACCGGTCTGGTCTTCGCCGTGATCATGGCGCTCGCCATGTTCGGGCTGAGTTCCCCCGAGAGGTTCCGCCCCACGGCGGGCCCCGGCCCGGACGCGGGATCGTCGGTCACCGGTCCTGAGGGCCCGGAGGGCACCTCGTTCAACCCGAACCAGATCAAGGACATCAAGGCCGCCGACCCCGGCGCCGGCGTGAATCTGGTCGAGGCGCCGACGGCGAACAACCAGGGCGACGCGCGGCTCTCCTACCCCTTCGAGGTGCCCAAGGGGCGTGGTGGACTGCAGCCCGAGCTGTCAGTCTCCTACAACTCCTCGGGCGGCAACGGCTGGACCGGTGTCGGGTGGGACGTCGCCACCCCGCAGATCACCGTGGACACCCGCTGGGGCGTACCGCGCTACGACGCCGCCAAGGAGACCGAGTCGTACCTGCTGAACGGGGAGCAGCTCACCCCGGTGGTGCACCGGGGCGCCCTGCAGGCGCGTACCTCGGAGAAGGTGTTCCATTCCCGTGTCGAGGGCCGGTTCGACAAGATCGTCCGGCACGGTGACAAGCCGTCGGACTACTGGTGGGAGGTCATCGACAAACTGGGGCTGCGAACCGTCTACGGCGGGGCGGCGGACGCCACGCTCGCCGACAGCTCCGGCAATGTGGCGGTGTGGGCGGCGCGTGAGGTCCGCGACGGCAACGACAACCTGCTGCGCTACCACCATGTCCGTGTCGACGACGGCGGGGTCGCGAACGCCAAGGTCCAGGGCCGCGCGCTGTACCCGCAGCGGATCACCTGGACCGGGCGAGGCGACACCGAGGGCCGCTACTCGGTCACCTTCCTGCGGGACCGTGACCGCGGCGAGGCGCGCCGCGGCGACGTTCAGATCGACGCGCGGTACGGCTTCAAGAAGGTCACCGCCGACCTGCTGCGCCGGGTCGAGGTCAAACTCGACGACAAGCTGATCCGCGCCTACGAACTCAACTACCGCACCGGCGCGTTCGCCAAGACGCTGCTGCAGTCGGTGTCGCAGCTGGGTGAGGACGGCAAGGTCTTCCACACCCACAGCTTCGACTACTTCGACGACGTACGGGACCAGTCGGGTGCCTACACCGCTTTCGACACCGCCGCGAACTGGACGGTCCCCGACGACGGACTCGGAGTCGACATCCGGGAGGGCGAGGCGAGCGCGCTGTCCGCGACCACCTCGGCCGGCGCGGGCGGGCACCTGTACGTCGGGTACAACCCGGGCGCGCCGGTCAAGTCCGGCTCGGCAGGTGTGAAGGTCGGTGTCAACGCGGGTGTCTCCGACGGTCTGCTGGCGTTGCAGGACGTCAACGGTGACAACCTGCCGGACAAGGTGTTCCGCAAGAACGGTGAGGTGTTCTACCGGCCGAACCTGTCCGGTCCCTCCGGGCAGCCGAAGTTCGGCGACTCCGCCGTCAAGCTCAGTGGACTGCCCGGCATCTCGCGGGAGAAGTCCCTCTCGGGCACCGCCGGCATCGAGGCGTACGTCGGCGTCAACGGCCAGCTCGACTATGTGTCGACGACCACGACCTCCGACCGGTACTTCACCGATGTCAACGCCGACGGCATCGCCGACCTGGTCAACAACGGCGGGGTGCTCTTCGGCCGCCTCGACGCCGACGGCAAGCCCAGCTATGCCACGGACAGCGCCGGCACTCCGGCCCCGGTGGGGACGGGAGCCGCCACGGGCACGATCGTCGGCGACCAGACCGAGACCTTCGAACGTGCCGTGGACAACTCGCCCCTGATGGACAGTGTCCGCCGGTGGGTGGCCCCGTACGACGGTACCGTGAAGATCGAGGGACCGGCGCGGCTGGAGAAGGACACCAGCGCGCAGCGCGCGGAGTACGAGAAGGCCGACGGCGTCCGCGTCACCATCCAGCACAACGACACCGAGCTGTGGGCCCAGCGGATCGGCCCCGACGACTACATCGACTTCGCGCCGACCGGGGTGGACTCGGTGCAGGTCCACAAGGGCGATGCCCTGTACTTCCGCGTGCAGTCCATCCTGGACGGCAAGTACGACACCGTGGCGTGGGACCCGAGGATCGGCTACGTGGGGATGCCCGCCGGCATTGACGTCAACGGGCTGAGCACCACGGTCTTCGACGCGAAGAACGACTTCACCCTGGCCGGGCGCACCTCCCAGGTCAACGCGCCACTCACCGGCACCCTGAAGATCACCGGCGATCTGGTGAAGTCCGCGGCGACCTCCGACGCCGTGACCGTCCTCATCACCCACGAGACCACCGACTACGAGGGCAACCCGGTCACCAACGAGCTGATCCGCAAGGTGCTGCCCGCGGCCTCCACCGGCACCACCCCCATCGACCTCACGGTGCAGGTGGCCGCGCGCGAACGGCTGTCGTGGAAGCTCCTGGTGGACTCCCCGATCGACGCAGGCGCACTGAAGTGGACACCGGAGGCGCACTACACCAAGGCGTACGGCGTCGACTCCGTGGTGGACGCCGAGGGGAAGCCGACGGTGGTGGTCAACCCGCCGTACGAGCTGAACCTGTACCCGGTGAACTCTCTTACCGGGCCGCAGGGTTCATGGAAGGCGACGCGCACCGGGACGCTGACCGTCGAGCCGAACATCCAGCTGAACCCGAACCTTGAGAACGCGTACATCTACCTCACGGTGAAGAAGCGCAACGGGCTGGTCGGCAAACGCCGCATCGACATCGCCTTGGGCGCGGGACTGCCCGCGTCCATGACCCGCCTCAACGTGCCGGTCACCCAGGGCGACGAGCTGTTCTTCGACCTGTCCACGACCAACACCAAACTCGTCGGGCTGCTCAAGTCGCAGACCGTCCGTGTCAGTTATGACGGTGCGAGCTGGGAGCAGGTACCCAGCGCGATGCATTCGCCGGCCGTTCAGGGCGCGTTCGCGCAGCCGTACCGCGGCTGGGGCGTCATCGGCTATCAGGGCAACCACGAGCGGGCCACCCGCCCCATCGCCCAGAACGAGCTGGCGATCGACCAGAGTTACAAGGACTCGTTGCCGAAGGCGCCGGTCCAGGCGGACCTCGACACGTTCACCGCCGATCCGAAGGTGCCAACCCCGCGGATCACCGTGTTCGCCCCGCAGCCCGCGAAGGGCAAGTGGGTCGCCTCCGACGACAGCACCTGGGTCGGCGGCTCGGCCGCGGCCAGCTCCCGGCTCGGCCTCGACACCGTCGACGTGGTCACCGACGCCGACCTCGCCGGTTCGACCGGTCTGATCCGGCGCGGCCGGACCCAGCAGATCTCCACCACACTGACGCTCGGCCCGTTCGGCGGCAGCGGAGCCCTGGGCACCACCGCCGGCGAGGTCGACTTCCTCGACGTCAACGGGGACCGCTACCCGGACGTCGTCGGTGCGAAGGAGATCCAGTACTCCGACATGGACGGTGGCCTCGGCGCCACCCGCGGCAGCCTCGGCGGCAACGTCCGCGAGTCGAACTCCGTCTCCGGCGGCGTCTCTCTCAGCGCAGGCAGCCCCGTCCGTACCCTCGCCACCGCGACCGGTGCCGACGCACCCACCGGAGAGGACTCCGCCAACTCGGCACGTACGGGCACCGAGATGCCCGCACTCGGCATCGGCGGCAATCTCGGTGGCGGCGAGTCCGATGCCAAGTTCGACCTGACCGACATCAACGGCGACAGCCTCCCCGACAAGGTGTACGACAACGGCGAGGCCCAGCTGAACCTCGGCTACAGCTTCGCCGCCCGCGAGCCCTGGGGCGGCGGCCCGGTCAACGACGCCTCCACCCGCAACACAGGCGTCAACCTGGGATTCAACCTCGACAACTACGGCTTCGCGGGCGGAGTCTCCGCGACCCTGGGCAGCTCGCGGACGAACGCCACCCTGGCCGACGTCAACGGCGACAGCCTGACCGACCGCGTCTTCACCGACGGCTCTAACCCGGTGAAGGTCGCCATCAACACCGGGGCCGGCTTCACCGCACCGACCCCGTTCCGCGGTGCCTTCAGCGACATCGCCGTGGACAAGAACGCCACCCTCGGCGGCGGCGCCTACTTCACCTTCGGCTTCCCCGTCGGCGCCGGCAGTATCGTCTTCAACCCCGGCGTCGACGCCTCCACCAGCATCGGCCGCGCCGAGGTGGCACTCCGCGACGTCAACGGCGACGGCCTCGCCGACCACGTCAAGTCCACCCGGGACAACGAGATGCAGGTCGCGGTCAACAAGACCGGCCGCACCAACCTGCTGCGCTCCGTCAGCCGGCCCATGGGCGCCCGCATCGAGGTCGACTACACCCGCAGCGGCAACACCGCCGCCATGCCGGACAGCCGCTGGGTCCTGGCCCGCACCACCGTCACCGACGGCGTCCAGGGCGACGGCGCCGACACCGCCCGGACCACCTACCGCTACGAGAAGGGCCGCTACGACCGCGCCGAACGCGAGTTCCTCGGCTTCGCCCGAGTGATCACCGAGCAGCGCGACCCCGGCGCCGACGACGCCGTCCGCCGCGTACTCACCGACGACTACCGCACCGACGGCTACGTCACCCGCGGACTGCTCACCCGCAGCCTCACCGAGGACGGTGCCGGACACCCGTACCGGGAGACCCTCAAGTCCTACCGGCTGCAGGACGCCTCCCCGGGAGCCTCGGGTGAGGAGGCCGACCCGGCGAGCGCCACGGCCACCGTCTTCCCGCAGCTGACCATAGTCGAGGAGAAGTACTACGAAGGCGCTGCTGCCGGCGCCACCCCGGCCTCCACCACCACGCAGCTCTCCTACGACGACTACGGCAACGTCACCCGCACCCTCGACACCGGCGGCGACGGCACCGCCGACGACCTGGAGACCACCTACCGGTACACCGCCTCCGACGCCCAGTGCCGCGACCACGGCATCACCGGCATCGCCGACGTGATCCGCCAGAAGGACGCCGACGGCACGCTTCTGCGGCACCGCGAGGCCGACGTCGACTGCGCCACCGGAGCCGTTCGCCAGGTCCGCGAGTACCTCGACGACGGCACCGCGGCCGTCTCCGACCTGACGTACCACCCGGACGGCAACCTGAAGTCGGTGACCGGCCCCGCCAACGCCAAGGGCCAGCGCTACACGCTCGAATACGGCTACGACGCCACCGTCGGCGCCCACGTCACGTCCGTCGAGGACAGCTTCGGCTACCGCTCCACCTCGGACTTCGACCTCAAGTACGGCCTGCCGACGCGGAACACCGATCAGAACAACCAGTCCGTCACCATGACGTACGACAGCGTCGGCCGCCTCGACAAGGTCACCGGCCCGTACGAGAAGGACGGCGACCAGGCCACCATCAGCTTCGGCTATCACCCCGAGGCGACTGTCCCGTACGCCACCACCAGGCATCTCGACCGCGCCGCGTCCGGCGTCCGCGCCGACACCATGGACACGGTCACCTTCAGCGACGGACTGGGGCGGATCCTGCAGGAGAAGAAGGACGCCACCGTGGCCGTCTCACCCGGCGCGGATCCCGCCCAGGTGATGACGGTCTCCGGCCGCATCAAGTTCGACGCCCTCGGCCGCACCGTCGAGAAGTACTACCCGGTGACCGAGCCCAAGGGTGCTGCCAACACCACCTTCAACCCCGCCTTCGACACCGTGCCGCCCACGAAGGAGACCTTTGACGTACTGGACCGGTCCGTGCGGACCGTCCAGCCCGACGGGATCGTCACCACCACCGGCTACGGCTTCGGTGAGGACCGCGACGGCACCACCCGCCTCGAGCAGACCGTCACCGACGGCAACGGCAAGCGGCGCGTCACCTACACCGACGTCCGCGGGGCGACCACCGCCGTCAAGGAGTTCAACGGCTCCACGGCGATCTGGACCAGCTATGCCCACGACCCGATGAACCAGGTCACCGCGGTCACCGACGACAAGAACAACGTCACCCGCGCCGCCTACGACGGGCTGGGCCGCCGCGTCTCCTTCGACAGCCCCGATGCCGGACGCACCGACACCCGCTACGACCTGGCCGGCAACGTCACCTCGAAGATCACCGCCAACCTGCGGGCCGTCGGCAAGGCCGTCGAGTACGACTACGACTACTCGCGGCTGAAAGCCATCCGCTACCCGACGTTCCCCGACAACAACGTCAGCTACGAGTACGGCGCGCCCGGTGCCCCCGACAACGCCGCCTCCCGCGTCACCGAGGTCCACGACGCGGCCGGAACGGTCAAGCGCGCCTACGGGCCACTCGGTGAGGTCACCAAGGAGACCCGCACCGTCACCGCGGTCCGCGACGCCCCCCGCACCTACACCACCGCATGGCGCTACGACGCCTTCAACCGCGTCCTGCAGATGACCTACCCCGACGGCGAGGTCCTCACCTACGACTACGACTCCGGCGGCCAGGTCAACCGGGCCACCGGCGCCAAGAACGGCAGCACCTACACGTATGCGGACCGGATCGACTACGACAAGTTCGGGCAGAAGATCCTCCAGCAGACGGGCAACGGCGTCCGCACCACCTACACCTATGACGCCGAGGACCGCCGGCTCGGAGCCCTCAAGTCCGTGGCGCCGGGCGGGACCGCGTTCCAGGACCTGGGCTACACATACGACAAGATCGGCAACATCACCGGCCTGGAGAACGACGCGCCGCAGGGCGGGGAGATCGGCGGACCGAGCACCCAGACCTACGGCTACGACGACCAGTACCGCCTGACCTCGGCCTCCGGCCAATACACCGACCGCAACAACCACACCAACACCTACACGCTGACCCTGGGCTACGACTCGATCCACAACACCACGAGCAAGTCCCAGACCCACGAGGTCACCGGCGGGACGCCCGCCTTCCCCGTCGGCGGCGGCGGCAACGGGCCGATCGAACCCCTCGACGACCCGTCCAACCCGGCGGATGTCCAGGACCGGACCAGCTACGACTACACGTACGCCTACGACGCTGCCCGACCGCACGCCCCCAGCAAGGTCGGGCCCATCAGCCACGCCTACGACGCCAATGGCAACCTGACCGGCACCGTCAACACCGCTGCCGCCGACAAGCGCCGCCAGTACGTGTGGGACGAGGAGAACCGCCTCGCCTGCAACCAGGACACCGCGACCGGCACGCTCACCCAGGACCCCGACGGCTGCGCCGGCGCCACCGTCTCCTACGTCTACGACGACAAGGGTGACCGCGTCGTCAAGTCGAGCGACGACGGACTCTCGCTCTACCCCAACCGCTACTACAGCGAACGCGACGCAACCGGCTACAAGCACGTCTTCATCGGCGACAACCGCGTCACCACCAAGACGGTGAAGACCACCGGCACCGAGGACGAGCAGCAGTTCTTCCACGCCGACCACATCGGCTCCTCCGGCTACGTCACCGACAAGCAGGGCAAGGTGACCGAACACCTGGAGTACTTCCCGTACGGGGAAACCTGGGTGGAGGAACGCACCGGCACCGCGGACACCCCGTACCAGTTCACGGGCAAGGAACTCGACGCCGAGACCGGTCTCTACTACTACGGGGCGCGCTACTACAACCCACGCACCCAACTGTGGGCGAGCGCCGACCCGGTGCTCCCCGACTACCTCGACGGCGACATGGCCGGCGGCATCGGCGAACCCCGCAACCTCGCCGCGTACACGTACGCCCACAACAACCCGGTCAAGCTGACCGACCCGACCGGCAAGTGGCCGAAGATGCCGTCCTGGAAGACGATCGGGCACACCACGCTCGACGTCGTCGGCATGGTCCCGGTGGTCGGCGAGGCCGCCGACCTCGGCAACGCCGGCTGGTACGCCGCGGAAGGCGACTACACCAATGCCGCCCTCTCCGCCGCCTCCGCCATCCCCGGCGCCGGGTACGCGGCCAACGCCGCCAAGTACGGCAACAAGGCACTCGACGCCGCACAGGCCGCCAAGGCAGCGACCAACGCCACCGACGCGGCGAAGACGGCCAAGGCCGCCGACACCGCACCCGTACCCAAGGCGGCCGACAGCCCACCCGCGCCGAAGCCGGCCGACAGTTCCCCTGCTCCGAAGGCCGACACCGGCGGCACCTGCAACAGCTTCACCCCTCAGACCCCGGTCGTCATGGCCGACGGCAGTCACCAGCCCATCGGGAAGATCCGCGCCGGCGACAAGGTCACCGCCACCGACCCGGTAACCGGCAAGACGGGAGCGCGCACCGTCACGGCGCTCATCACCGGCGAGGGCCAGAAGAACCTCGTCGAGATCACCGTCGTCAACCCTGGCGGACACACAGGCAAGGTCGTCGCCACCGAGAACCACCCCTTCTGGGCACCCGAGGCGGGGAAGTGGCTCTACGCCAAGGAACTCGTCCCCGGAATGCTGCTCCAGACCGGCAGCGGCACCTACACCCAGGTCGGCATGGTCCGCGCCTGGACCCAGCACAAGCGGGTCAACAATCTCTCCGTCGAGGACCTGCATACGTACTATGTGCTGGCGGGGGCCACACCGGTACTCGTTCATAATTCCGGGCCGTCGTGTGAACCGGGAATCTCGACACGTCACGAGAACGCTGGCGATGTCGGTAAATACACCGATGGACAGAAGACCCGGGATCCAGCGTCGCAGTGGTATCACGAGGAACTGAGCAATGATGAACTCCTGGACGGGATCAACAACGCTGCCACGGGAGACGGAATTCTTGTCTCGCGCGGCGGAACGGTTCTTGGAGGTCATCACCGCCGGGACGAACTCCAGACAAGAGTCGGGGACGGGCGTATTGAACCGGATACACAAATCCGCATCGACGTCTACGACGGGGAGTAGTTTCTGATGTCTCTGGTCCGTTCGACAGACCCTGACTTCCGCGTGTGCCAGATCGGCTTCGATACGCTGATTGAGATCCAGTCCGAGGCGGAGGAGCGAGGCTGGTCAACCCGATGGTCCTCTGTGGACGCCCTCCGCAGCCAGGTCAAGGAAGGAAGCGTCGTCCTTCAGCCGCTGATGCGTGAAGAAAGGGCGGGAGCTGTCCGGGCCTACCGATGCCTTCTCCTGTTCTCGGCCGTGGAAGACGGAGATGCCGGCGGAGTTGCCACGATCGATCTTGATCCGGCGAGGTTGGAATCGTTGGAGCGGCTTGATCAGGACCCGAATGTCCGGAAGGCGCTGGCCCGGGTTCTCTCCCTTGCTGTGGGCGGGATTTCGATGGTCTCGAAGAAGTAGTCGTGCTCCTCACTGTGTACCGACCGCCCCGGCTCAGGTCCGGCCAAGCCTTTCGCGCTGCGTTATCCGCTTCGTTTCACTGCTCGGAAACCGTCTGAACGATGGTGCGGGTGGCGGTGGGGCCTTCGGGGGTCGGGGTAAGGGGGTAGACGCGGCCGGCGCGGTCTACGACGACAGCGCTCACGGCCGCATCATCCAGCCCCTCACGCCCGCCTGTCCGCGCACGCTCCAAGTCACCTTGGTGACCCGCTCCAGGCGCGGCGTATGGTGGTCACCAGCCGGCTGCCTGGGGGGCCGGGTGCCGTGATCGGGAGCCGGGACGGACGAGTTCGACGCCGGGGTGTGCGCGGCCGAGGTGCCAAGGGTCGAAGACGAGGGAGCCGGGCTGGTACGGCCGCTGGTAGAACCCCGGCTCCGGGCAACCGACGAAGTAGGCGTGCGCCCCCGCGCTTTCCAGACGAGGCAATTCGGCGGGCGTGGGGATCGTGGTGAAATTCAGGCCGCGCCGTCGCAGGAGGTGGGTGAGCAGTACGGCGGCCGAGCCGGTCTCGATGGGCACACCGCTCTTGTACGCGGTGCCCAGGACGACCAGCGGTCGGTCCCCCGCTGCCGCGACGAACCTGTCGGCCAGCCAGTCCATGTAGGCGTGGCGCACGTCCATGAGGGTGGTGAACAGGTCGCTGCCCAGTCCGTGTTCGCGTGCGAGCCAGGAAAGTGCGATGTTGTCCCTGGGGTGACACGGCCCGCCGTCGCCGAGGCCGGGGCCCATGTACGCAGGGCTGGCGAGCCGCCGCCCGGCGATCCTCATAGCGCCGAAGACATCGGCCGCGTCCGCACCCACGAGGTCGGACAGCTGCTGGACGAGATTCGACACCGCGACCTTGGTGCTGATGTATGTGTTGTAGACGACCTTGGTCAGTTCGGCGCTCTCCGTGCTCATGCGCAGCACCGGGGCGGACGGCGCGAGCCCCGCGAAGACCGACTCGATGGTCGTGTCGTCGGAGTCTGTGCCGATCAAAATGAACTCAGGGTTGAGGAAGTCCCGGGCCACCTGGCCCATGGCTATGAACTGCGGGCAGTAGACCAGAGGATGGTGTGCGGCGAGCGGTGCGACGTCTCGGCGGACAGTGCCGGGCAGCACCGTCGAAATGATGCCGAGCGGCACGGTCCGACGTGCGGTGTGGACAATGGCCGACACCGCTGACCGCAGCGGTGCGTAGTCGAAGTCGGCGCGGCTGTCGGGCAGTGGCGTGATGCCCTCGTAGCGTGGCTCGTGGGGAGTCTCGACCGCGACGAGTACGCAGTCGGTCTGGTTGACCGCCGTGTCCAGGTCCGCGAAACGCATGTGGACTCCTGATGAGGTGTAGGCGTCAAGCAGGCTTCCGGTACCGGCGGGTGCCACCTCCCAGGGAGCAAGGGCGGCGGAGGTCATCCTGGCTGGGTCGATGTCGTGGCCGATGACCTCGTATCCGCCCATGGCCAGAGTGATGGCGAGAGGCAGTCCGAGCTTCCCCAGTCCTATGACCCCGACGGCCGGTTTTCCGTTGACAGTCATGCTCATACCTCCGTCTCGCATCGGTCGCTTGTCCGTCAAATGCCCGTGACGGGGCAGTGCGCTGTGACCCGCACCAATGTCGCGCCCTGTCCCCGCAGTTCGTCCACTCCCGCGACGCCGAGCAGCAGCATCGTCCGCCTCAGCTCGTCGGCGAGGATCTCCACCGCACGCAGGCAGCCCGCGCCGCCGGCGGCCCCCAGCCCATAGAGGTAGGCCCGCCCCACGAAGCAGCCGTCCGCCCCCAGCGCGATCGCCAAGGCGATGTCGGAGCCCCGCCGGATTCCGGAGTCGACGTACACGGGATAGTCGGGGCCGACCCGCGCGCGCACGTCCGCCAGCAGCAGGAGCGGGGGGAGAGATGCGTCCAACTGACGGCCGCCGTGGTTGGACAGCACGACCCCGTCCACCCCTTCGGCGCGGGCCCGTGCTGCGTCGAGGGGGTTGCTGATGCCCTTGAGCACCAGTGGTCCCGTCCAGCAGTTCCTCAGCCGTTCGACGTCCGCCCAGGAAAAGGCCGGGTCGAAGTTGCGCGCGGCGAACGTCGCCGTGTCCAGCGGGACGCCGCTCGACTCCGGGTGGAAGTTCGCGAACGTGATCCGCCCACTCCGTAGGAAGCCGGCGAGCCAGCGCGGGCGTGCCAGCGCGCCCGCGCGGATGAACGGTCCAAGGCGCGGCGGCAGGGCGAAGCCGTTGTGCAGGTCGCGGACCCGGTTGCCGGTAACGGCCGAGTCGACGGTGACCACCAGGACGCGGCAGCCGCTGTCTCGCGCCATCTCGACTCGCCGGGTCGTCCCGTCGGTGTCGCGCGTCGCGTACAACTGGAACCACACGTCGCCGCCTCGGGCTGCCAGGGCGGCCATGGGCGTGGTGGACATGGTGCTGACGACGTACGGGATGCCCGCCGCGGACGCGGCGTCCGCTGCCGCTGTTTCGCCCTCCCGGTGCATGAGCCGGGTATAGCCAGTGGGGGCCAGGCCGAGGGGCAGGGCAGCGCGGTGGTTGAGAAAGGTACCGGTCAGGTCCGGCTCTCGTATGCCGCGCAGCACCCGCGGCATGAAGGCGTACCGGTCGAAGGCATCCGTGTTCAACGCCAGGCCACGCTCGTCGTCGGCCCCGCCGTCCACATAGTCCCGAACCGTGCGCGGCCAGTGGTGGCGGGCGGCGGCGTGCAGGTCCTCGATGGACAGCATCCGGGACAGTCGGTCGCGGTCAGCCACGGCGCCCCGCCTCGCTGGGGCAGCACAGGTCGGCGATCCGCCGAATACGCGCGCCGCGCCAATCGGTGGGCGCCCAGCCGGCCACGCGTGAGTCGGTGCTCTCCAGCAGGACCGGCGTGAGCCCGGCGCGGGCGGCGCCTGACAGTTCGCCGCCGGCACCGTCCCCTATGAACAGACATTGCCGGGGAGGCGTGCTGATGGCCTGGCAGGTGCGGGTGTAGCAGCGTATGTCGGGTTTCATCAACCCGCTGAGGCAAGAGAACTCCACATGGTCGACGAGTGGAGCGATCTGCAGTTCACCCCATACTTCGGGCAGGGCGGGCCCGCATACGGTGAGCACCGCGAGCGGCAGGCCCCTGGAGCGCAGCCTGGTCAGACACGCCCGAGTGTCTTCTGGCGGTATCACGGTGCGTCTGGCAAAGGCACGCCGTGTCTCGGCGGCCCTCGCTATGGCTCGCTGCGGCCTGGAGACGCCCATTTCGGCGAGAAACCTGGTGAAGAACTCCTCCCCGGTGTGGCCCCAGAGACCAGCGTTGCGCTGACGGAAGCTGGCCTTCCACCGAGGGCGGAAGCTTGCCGGTTCCAGACTGAGCAGGCGGGCGCACTCGTCGAGCGCGGCGTCGGCGATGGCTGGCGGCGGCAGCGGGACCAGGGTGCCGTTGAGGTCGAAGACGACGGCCGCGAAATTCGTGTCCGGAGACTCATCGTTCGGTCTTTCCATGGCTATGCCTGTCATCTCGTCTCATCAGAGTCCTCAACAGGGCGCGACGCGGTCCCGCCCCGTACCAGAACAACGCGACCGGACCGAGCAGCAGGTGCAGAGTGGAGGGTGGTCCGGGAAGGACGCCCCGCCACGTCCTTCGCAGCACGCGATGGACGGTGGCGAGGTCGATCAGAAAGAGCAGGTAGGTCAACGCTGCCACAGCCAGGGTCGTCCACGGGGCCTGGAAGCCTGCCCAAAGGAGCAGCGCCGTTCTCAGGAACGGGCCGAAGGTCCACTGGACCAACCGGGCGCCGATCCGGACGAGGTGAACCGGTCGTGCGGCGCGTACTCGGTCGGGCAGAAGGATGTCGTCCCGCAGAGCGAGGAGGTAGCCGCGGCAGATGAAGGCGCGGGATGCGGCCGCTTCCCGCGCGTTACGGTAGGCGGTGTACAGCGTTGGGGAGCGGATCGGTTCGACGACGCGACCGGTTGATGACGCTCGCCAGCCCAAGGCCAGATCGTCCACGGGGGCGGGGACGCCGCCCAGGAGCGGCAGTCTCGTGCGGTCGATGAACAGGCCGTTGCCCACGGAGTGGATCCCCGAGGCCAGCACCGCCCGCAGTCCCTTCGCCAGAGGGCGCAGGAGGCGGTCGATCAAGAGGCTGCACAGTTCAAGCCGTAGCCCGAGGCGGGCGTGCAACTGACCGTCGAACACGGAGAAGTGCCCAGCCGCCCGGCCCGGGACAGTGAGCCCGGGCTGTTGGAGCAACACCGCTCCCGACTGGGCTGCGTGCGCGGCATGCCGCAGCGCATCCGGTGCTGGGCGCCCGTCGAAGTCGTAGACCGCTACGTACCGGCAGCGATCCCAGTGCGGCCAGTGGGCGAGGAGGCTGTCGAGGTGTTCGAACGCGTACCGCAGCTGCCCTGACTTGAATTTCCAGTCGGCTGGTGCCTCCAGCACCAGGACGCCGTCGGCGGAGCCGTACCCGCGCTCGACCAGTTGTCGGGTCGTCGGCGTGCCGGCGAACTCGTCCTCGACGGCGGCTGCGAACTGCGTGATGTCGAGCCGGTCGCGCATCGCCAGCAGCCGGGCCACGGACGGCTCTGGCAGGTGCCCGGTCAGCAGGTCGCCCGGGTCGGCGTTCCGCTCGGAGTGGCGGAGCCGCTGCGCGTACGCCGCGAGTCCGGCTCGTAGGCGCTCACGGTCGGTGCGCTCGCGCTCCGTGGTGACGACGACGATCCTCACCAGGTCCGGCGGGTAGTCGAGGCTGGTGAAGTACTCCAGGGTCTCGTCGACGAGTGCCTGCTCCCGTAAGGCGGGCAGGAGGATCACGAAGGGCGTGTCCGGGAGGTCGCCGGGCGCGGCGCCACGCGTGAGCCAGCGCCCGCTGAGCCAGGTGGCCAAAGTACGCCAAAGTGCGGCAGCCGCGACCAGCGTCAGAAGAACCGTCGCGACGTGCATGGACTGCTGCGCGCTCACCGGGGTTCACCGGTTCGGCCCTGGCCGGGCGCCGCGTCGGCGCTCACGGCGTGGAGGCAGGAGCGCGCCGACCGGACGGAGTTGTCCTTCACCACGTGAGCGGACACGGGCAGCCGAGCGAAGCACTCGTAGTAGCTCTGCCGCAGCAGAAGACGGAACCGCAGGTCCGGGAAGAGGCCGTCGGGGGCGAAGGACAGCATGAGGGCGCGCGGCGAGTCAATGAACAGGCATGTGGACGGAGCGGTCGGGAGGTCCTTGTAGAGGTTGGTGACGACATCCACCACATCGGCGCGTCGGCCGGCCCATCGGCTCTCTGCGACGACGTACGCGACGGTCGACAGCCAGCACCGGTCCATCACCACCGTGCCGCCCGGGGCGGCGATCTGCTCCTTCACCAGGTCGTTGGCCACGAAAAAGTCGCGTCCGGGAGAAGGCGGTGGGCACAGGACGATCTCCGGGACCACCTTCGCGTCCGGCAGGACGTAGCAGAGCGACGACACCAGGGAAGTCTTGCCGGCACCGGGCAGGCCCTCGATCGCCAGGGCGCGCTGGCGGCCGCTCACAACCGCTGTCCCCGGGTGCTCAGGCAGTCACCGAGACAGTCCAGGGCCTCCAGAGCGGAATGCCGCGCCGGCTCCCAGGCCAGGGATGCGACACGGACATTGGTGAGCACTGCCTCCAGCCCGGCCGGGTCCTGCGCCTCGGTCGGTCTCGCCCCAGGCCGCGCGAGCCAGAAGGTCCCGAACGACGGATCGGGCTCCCGCAAGTGCCCGGCGAGGAGAGCGAAAGCGGCCGGTGGATCAACCAGCACCGCCCGGGGAGCCGATCTGCCGGGTACGCGGTCCAGTACCACGACGGTGTCCAGGGGACAGGCGGCGGCAACGGGCGTGCGGAGCAGCAGGCTCGTCTCCGATGGTGTCAGTTCCAGCTTCGCGGCACGGTCCCTCTGAGCCGAGGCGGTCGCAGGGCCGGATCGCTGCGTTCGTAACAGCCACCGCTCCACCGAGGGGTCGACCCCGGCCTGGTGCAGCGTTCGCCGCCATATCCGATGACTCCAGGGGAATCCCGCAGCGATCGGGCCCTCTTCGGAGGCGAGGATCTCGGTCTGATCCCCGCTCACGAGATATCCGGTCCTGGCCGCGGCCAGCGCGAGCGTGGTCTTGCCGGCACCGGACGACCCTGCGACGAGCACGCCGCCGAACCGGTCGGAGTATGCGCATGCGGCGTGACACGTGAAAGCGCCGCGGCCGGCCAGTTCCGTCCGCAGCAGCTCGCGGGCCAAGCGGACCACCCCCCTGCCTGTTTCACCGGTGTCCGCTGCGATGACCGACCAGTGGCCACCCGCATCGTCGACGAGGACCAGCGCCCGGCTCGGGTCGTCGACGGACTGCCGTCGGGTCCAGGCGCGGCGACCGTCGAGAGTGCCCTCCACCCATAGGTCACCGGAGTACGGCTCCACGGTGGCGACGGCTTTGGCGGTGATCTCGCGGCCGGCGGCCGCGAGAAGGCCGGGATCGACAACGGCGCGTACGGTGTGCCGAACGACGGGCGGATCGACGAGTTCGGCGACGGTCGCCAGGTGGTGGTGGACCCACTGCACGACGTCCCGATGCTGAGTCAGCATCCGCAGTTCGAGCGGCCACCACCGCACGAACACCGTCTGTCGCCGGGTTGCTCGCATCGATCCCTCCCAGCCCTCTTCTGGCCTTCTTGCAGAATGGTGCGGACATACCCGTAGCGGTCGCTGCACGAGGTGCGTGCCTCACGGGCCCAGCGCATCGGTGCCGGTCAGACAGAGCGCGAGCAGTGAGCGGAGTCTGTCGCGGACCGTATCCGTCTCCTGCCGTCGTGCGTGGTAGACGACTGCCGACAGATATTCCAACAGGCATGCCGCCGCGAACCTGTCCCGCTGTTCGGCGGACCACGTCCGTGTCCCATAGCGGTCACGGAAGCCGTCTGCCAGGTGGGGGTCCAGGGTGAGCACATGGTCTTTGAGCTTGACCAGGTCGTACAGTGGGTCCGCCGTCCGGGAGTTCTCCAGGTCGATCACGGTCGCGAGTCGGCCCTCTGCCACCAGGATGTTGGCTTGATGCAGGTCTCGGTGGATCAGGGAGGGAACGACGCCCCCGAGGGACGGCGCCAAGCCGGCCCACCTGCTCCGGATCAGTCGCTCCTCAGCGACACCGATGACTCCAGCGGCCAAAGCCTGGTCCATCTTGCGGCGGAATCGGTGCTCGGCCTTGTCGGACCAGGAGCCGCCGGGGACGCGGATCGTGTGCAGGACGCTCAGCCAGTCGGCCAGTTGCTCACCGAGTTGACGGCGTTGCGCGCTCGGCAGTTCCCGCAGACCCGTCGGGGACAGCGGACTGCCCTCGATCCAGCGCAGGCCGAGCATCCACCCCTCGTCCGTGGAGGTCAATGGGATCACCACCTCCTGCACCGCCACCCCGCGGCGGTGCAGGAGGTGGGTCACCGAGCGGGTCACTGCCAGCGGGCGGCGTTCCGGTCGGTATTTGACAAGGATGCGACCGATCTCGGTGGCGACCACGTACGTGCCGCCGTGGAAGCTGTCCACGGGGTGGCGAACGCAGAGGACCTCAAGGTCCCCGATGAAACCTCCAGGTACCAGCCGGTGTTGCATCGCCTCCTGCTCCTCCCGGAGATGGACACGGGTCCGAACGGCAGGTGTCACTGGCTGCCGGCCCGTCCGGCGCATCGCCCTTCCGCGAGTTCCATGATGGCCGACACCTGTTCACGATCCGTCAGCAATAGGCCGTGCGGGTCGTGCCAATCCCGCCTGCTCTGCCGGCCTCCCGGCGCCATCCCGAGAGCCAGGCCGCTGCGATCGGTGCGGAAGACCCGCTCGTCGACGGACATCGGCCAGCGGGCGAGCGTGCCGTCCGGCAGGGCGACCAGGTCCAGCAGGTCGGTCAGGCCGGCCGGGTCGCCGATGTCGCCGAGCAGCGGGGCCAGAGATGCCGGCATCGCTCCGCGTACCGCAACCAGCAAGGCGGCTCCAAGCAGGGTGGCGCCGAGTACGCGCCCTTCCTCGGCCAGCCCCCGAACATCCGCGCCCGAGACGGACTCCTGCGCGCACAGGAGTTCCACGTCCAGCATCTTCACCAGACGGATGTCGTCCTCGAAGCACGCGTGGATCCAACTGGCGGCGTGCTCGGCGAGATAGACGAGGGACAGCAGGACGGATTCGGCGGCACCGTACCTGCGCGCCTCCAGCACATCCGGGACCAGATGGAACACCTCGGTGCTCCGGTGCGGCAGCCGCCAGAAAGCCCCCTTCAGGTGCTCCTGGCGGAACCTCGGAAGGGGTTCCAGGTGCAGGTCGAACATGACGTGGTCGACGCCGATCTGAGATGACGCTGGCTCCGCGTAGAAGGAGCTTCCGCGGTACCCCTGCCGCTCGGCGAAGCCCGACGCCAGGAGCGCCCGGCGTATCCGCTCGAAGTCCCCCTCGGCAACGACCGCGTCGAGATCGCTGACCATGCGGTGGGCGGCGCTGCGGTAGCGTCCGGCCAAGGTGATGCCCTTGTACAGCACGAGGTCGTCGAAGCAACCCGGGGACCGGCGGTGAACCTCTTCGGCCTTCGCCAGGATGGCCGCCGTCCGGGCCTCGGCCAACTGCGCACGGCGGCGCAGAGTGGAGACCACCGACGGCGGCGTGCGGTCCGTGCAGCCGACGGCGTCCAGGGTATCCATCAGCAGGCCCTCGACCCGGTGCTGGACGGCCAGAAGACAGATACGGGCCCAGTCCAGGTCGATCGCCCGGTGCAACAGGGGCGCGCACGCCTCCACTGCCGCGCTGTGGTCAACGGACAGCCGTGCGATGAGCGCCCGCTCGGCGGTGCAGTGCATCTGATCCTGTTCCATGTCGCCCGCTCCCACTCAGTCCTGCGCTGTGTCCGGGCAGGACGTGGCGCTCTCGACCGACGGCGTCAGTTCGTGGAGAAGTTGAAGAGCCCGCAGGTAGAACACCCACTGCCGCTGCGGATCATCGTCGTGCAACGGAAGCATGCTGAAGAACAAGGACGCCTCGATGACCCGCACCTCCCGCAGCGAGAAGCCGACTTTCCTCAGTGCCGCGTCGACCGCACGCCGTGCGATCGCACGAGAAGGGCCAAGGCTGAAGGTGAATTCCTCCGGTCCTACCGTCTCCAGGCGGTAGAGGCCGTGAACCGCCGCGTCGTACATCCCGGCATAGGAGTGCCGCAACTTGGCGGCGTCGTAGCGGGCGTCCCCCAGCGGCCCCGTGCCGCCGAACTCACCCCGGGGATCGAGCAAGCGAAATGTTCGAGGATGCTCGCAATACAGTATGTTGGAAAAGTTCAGGTCACCATGGACGGTGGCCGGGACGGCGCTGTCACAGAGCGGCTCCACATGTTCCACGAGCTTCTCCAGCGCATCCAAGCCGGCCAGCAGTTCGCGTCCGTTGACGATGAGCCGTTCGCTGCGGGACAACACGCTCCCCGCCCACCATTTCCGAAACCTCTGGCGTGGCTTTTCGAGATACATGACGCGGCAGCGCCTCTGCAGGTCCTCACGGTCCACACTCACTTCGCCGGTCCGCCACAAAAGCCGATCTACTCGCTCGATGATGCCCCCGACCAGATCCCCCCAGTTTTCTTCGGCTCCCGGCCTGTAGAGATAGATTTCTGCAAGGGTGGGATAGTCGAGGTATTCCATCGAGTATCCCAGTTCGTCGTCGTCCATCCCGAGAAACCGGGGGAAGAGCACGGCGCTGCGACCGGGCGGCCGGCGCATGAACCGCGCCTGCGACACGGCTCCGCCGTAGGAACTTCTCTTGTGCGCCACCCCGAGGTCGTCCACCCGCAAGCTGCTGACGGCACGGGTGACGTGGCTGCCGCGGCTGGCCCGGGCGATGGCCTCCGCGCTGCCCAGGTCCACCCAGCCGGCCACCGGCTCACTGCGCAGCGGGGCGTACGCGCGGTACACGTCCAGGAGTCGACTTAATTCGACTTCCTCATCCGGCAGCTCGGCACTCATCACCTCAAATGCCGCCTTGTCGAGGCTCTGCCGGTCGCCGAAGCGGTAGACCCCGACGGCCACCGGCTGCCCGCTCTCCGGCCCGACCTCTTCATCACTTATCGCGGACACGAGCCCGCGCTGGTCCGAGCGGACGGCGCACCAACGGCGACGGTGGAGCGGTGAAGCCACGCCGATCCATCCGCCGGCGTTCGGCGGCAGAGAGTCGACGACGGTGTCAGCGAGGAGGAGCAGCACCGGCTGATTCACGGGTGTCCACTTGAGCGATTCCGCGAATGCTCTTCCCGGACCCGGTGTCGCATCCTGAATCCCGACCCGCACGGTGATGCCGAGTGGTGGGCCGACCTGCGCGACGAGCAATGCGACGGCCGAGGCATTCCCAGGGCGGCAGACCACGGCGGCCTCACTTATTCCATGCTGGCTGAGCAGAGCGAGTTGGCCAGCCAGAACCGGCGCCGAGCGGTATCGTACGTGAGTTTTTCCGACAGTGGATAAAGTCCCTGTCCGCGTAGCACAGCCAGCTGCCAATATGACGGCACAAGCCGATTCAGGCGGCGTCGTGACGGCCATACGCATCATTCGCCACAGAACTGATCGGCACAGTCAGCCCCCTCGGTTCCTCCCCCAGCGGGCCGCAATCGTACTACCCACTCTCTTGGGGGGCCATACGTCCGAAACCACCATCCCATGCGATCATGCGGGAGCCCGCGGGACATTCGGTGTCTTCCTTTGCGCTCATGTCCGGTCGGCCGACCGCGCCTGTCTACGGCGCCGACGGGACTGAATCGGCGGGAAAGGTCCACGTCGTGTGCCGTTCGGTGGCCGCAGGAGCGAAAAGCGCCAGCCAGGTCCCGCCGGCAAGGATGGGCAGCGGGTACCCCGACAGGCTCGCGGCTTGTCGCGGGGATTATGGGAGATGAAGGCTCGTATGAACGCAGCGTCTCACTCGTGGGCATCCACCGTGACCAAAAACGTCGAAGTGAAAATTGAGCTGAACTGAGATTTGTGGAGTCCCTGATGCCAGGGTGCCACCAGCCGGCAGGTTGAACATGCCGCCACCGGCCTTGACGCAGCGGCGAGTTGGAGGAGCTCCAGCCCTGGGCGTCCGGGATGCGGTCAGCGGATTCTGAATCGCGAAAACAGTAGTGAGTTCCCGGCCGTGAGCGCGTCAAGGCTCGCCGGCACGCGTGGACTGCCGCAGGACGACGCCCCCGGCCAGCACGACACCCGCCGGCACCATCAGCACCGCAGGCGTCGCCGCCCACCCCGCTCCGGAGACAGTGACCGCGACCACGGGCGGACCGACCAGCTGGCCGAGGTTGATGGACTGTGTGATCGCGGCGACACCCGACGACACCTCCGCCGGCGAGGACGCCCAGCGCGCAGCGCCCGACATGACGCCCGAGGCGATGAAGCCACCGGCAGCCGCGAAGGCCCACGCGGCTGCCATCGTGGCCGGGCGCGGGACACCAGGGTCGTAGACCACCCAGAGGCACGGCGCCATCACGAGGGCGGCCGGCAGGAGGAGAAGCGATCCGGCGACGCCGCGGAGCTGGAGGAGCGCCGCGGTCGCCGTACCGATGCCGTTGGCGAGGAACGCCGTCGCCGTCAGCGCCGCGACCGCCCCCGCACCCGCGCCGGTCCGCTCGTCCAGCACCGAGGGCAGCAGCCCGAGGACGCCGAGGAACTCCGCCGAGTAGCACAGCGAGATCGCCGCGCACCACCGCAGCGGCCGCACCGCCAGCCGGCGCGCAGGCTCGCGCAGCATCCGCGACGCATCCGGGATCCCGGACTCGACGTGCGGCGCGGGCAGAGCCCGGGAGGCCACTGCCAGGACCGCTCCTGCAGCCGCTGCGGCCAGGCCGGTGCCTACCCACACCGGGCGCCAGCCCGTCACCTCCACCAGCGTGGGCGTGGCCGCCAGCATCACCGCGACCCCCACCGGCATGCACGCGGGCCACAGCCCGAGCAGGATCCGGAGCCGTTGCCGGTCGAGCACCTGGGCGAGGAGCGTCGGCCCGCTGATCATCATCAGCAGCAGGCCGGCACCCTCGAGGACCCGGGACAGGAAGAGGGTCTCCGCGTTCCAGCACGCGCTTCCGGCGAGGCTGCCGAGCGCGAGGCACGCCGTCGCGAGCAGCGCGAGCCGGCGGGCGCCGAACAGCGTCGAGAGGGCGGGTACGGCGAACGCGGTGCCGGCCGCGAGCAGGTTGGTGAGCGAGAGGACCCAACTCGCCTGGACCAGCGAGAGCCCGAGGTCGTCGCCGATCGCGGGCAGCGCGGTGGGCACCTTGCCGACCTGCATCGCCGCGACGACGTTCGCGCCGAGCACGGCCACGACGAGGAACGACCTTTGCACCGCCGAACCCCCCTTCCCAGTTTTGTATCCCGTACTGCTTGACGGCGTCCATCGGACGCGAGCAGTATCCCGGTATACCAAAACATGAACAGGGTGACTCGAACGGCGATCTCGAACTCTTGTCGGGCGCCAGGCTCAACCGGTCCGACCAGGGCCGCGATCGACCAGGTCGCCTACCTTGCGTCAGCACCTGACGCGCGCTCAGCTCCGAAAAGTCGACGGCACTCGACCAGCCCAGGAAGAGCCGTCGGCAGTCGACCGAGGAGCACGGCCCCGCCGCATCAAGCAGGGGGCCGTGCGAGGTCGGTGTCCACCCACATCGCTGCCGTGCGAACTGCGAAATCCCCCGGCAGCGGCGTACTCGAACACCTGTCTTTGGAGGCTAGCATGCACCCAGCTCTCGAGACCGGCGCCCCGGGCGCCGCTACTCGCACCGACCGGAAGGCGCTACGACGCGTCGTCGGCGCGAGCGCGGTCGGCACAACCCTGGAGTGGTACGACCACTTCATCTACGGCTCGGCGGCCGCCCTGGTCTTCCCGAAGCTCTTCTTCCCCGAGAGCGACCCCGCGACGGCGACGATGCTCTCGCTCATCACGTACGCCGTCGCGTTCGTGACCCGCCCGCTGGGCGCGGCGGTCTTCGGTCACTTCGGCGACAAGTACGGCCGCAAGAACGTGCTGATCCTGACCCTGCTCCTGATGGGTACGGCGACCGGCCTGATCGGTGTGCTGCCCACCTACGGTTCGATCGGGATCCTCGCCCCGCTGCTGCTCGTCGTGCTCCGCTTCGTCCAGGGCATCGGCCTCGGTGGCGAGTGGGGCGGCGCGGCGCTCATGGTCGGCGAGTTCAGCAGCGACGGCAAGCGCGGGCTGCTCGGGTCGCTCGTCCAGATCGCCAGCCCGATCGGCCTGCTGCTCGCGAACGCGGTCTTCTCGATCGTCACCTTCCTGGTGTCGGAGGAGGCGTTCTTCGTCTGGGGCTGGCGGGTGCCGTTCCTGCTGAGCACCGTCCTGGTGCTCGTCGGGCTGTGGATCCGCCGGCAGGTGCGCGAGTCGCCGCTGTTCGAGGAGGAGGCCGCGGCCGACGAGGCCGGTAAGGCGCCCCTGATCGAGGTGGTGACCCGTCACTGGAAGCGCGTGCTGCTGGCGATCGGCTCCCGGGTCGGCAGCGACGTGACCTTCTACGTCTTCAACGTCTTCATCCTCGTGTATGGGACCACCCAGCTCAGCCTGCCCCGCCAGACCCTGCTCACCGCCGTCCTCTTCGGTGCCGCGAGCCAGGCGGTCAGCATCCCGATGTGGGGTCACCTCTGCGACCGGATCGGCCGTCGGCCGGTCCTGGCCATCGGCGCCGTCGGCGCGATGATGTGGGGCTTCGCCTTCTTCCCGCTGCTCGGGTCCGGCGTCGACGCGCTGGTCTTCGTCGCACCGGCCGTGGGCAACTTCTTCATCGCGGCGATGTGGGGTCCCCTCGCGGCCTACGTCCCGGAGCTGTTCCCGACCCGCGTGCGGTACACCGGAGCCGGCCTGGGCTTCCAGAGCGCCGGCGTGTTCGGCGGCGCGCTCGCCCCGATCATCACGGTGGCGCTGGTCACCAAGTACGACACGTGGGTGCCGGTCTCGGTGTACCTCGCCGCGCTGCTGGTGGTGCTGATCTCCTGCGTGGCGATCGCCCGGGAGACCGCGGCGACCGACCTCCGCGAGATCGGCCGGTGAGCACAGCCGTGACGCCGACCCCCCACACCGACGCGCGCGACCGGACGGACCGCATGTTCCTCCAGGCCGCGCTGAGCGAGGCCGCGGGCGCCGGTGCGCGCGGCGACCTCGCGGTCGGGGCCGTCATCGTCGCCGGCCAGGACATCCTGGCCGGCGGCGGCAACGAGGCGATGACCAGCGGCGACCCGACGGCCCACGCCGAGGTGGTCGCGCTGCGCAACCTCACGGCCGCCCACCCGGGCCGGTCGCTGGAGGACGCCACGATGTACACGACGTTCGAGCCCTGCCCGATGTGCCTGGGCGCCTGCCTCGTCTACCGGCTCGGCCGGGTCGTCGTCGGCGGCACCCGGCTGCCCGGCGACCGGCCGTGGGGCGGGTACGACCCGGCCGGGTTCGCGGCCGCCGTGGCCACGACCGGCCCGCGGCTCGACGTACTGACCGGGCCGTTCGCCGACGAGTGCCGCGACCTGCGCCAGCGCTCGATCGACGCGGGCGCCGTACCGATCCTGACCATCGAGGAGTGAACCCCATGTCCACGAACCCCTCTGCGCCCGGCGGACGCGACCTCGTCGGCTACGGTCGCGACGGCGCTGCCGTCGAGTGGCCCGGGCGGGCGCGGGTCGCGGTCTGCCTGGTCGTCAACTACGAGGAGGGCAGCGAGCTCAGCTACCCCGTCGACGGCCGCAACGAGATCCCGCAGGAGTTCGACTATCCGCCGCTGCCGGTCAGGGACCTGGGCAACGAGACGATCTTCGAGTACGGCTCGCGCGCCGGCATCTGGCGTCTCCAGCGCATCCTCGACGGGCTCGACCTCCCGATCACCGTCCAGGGGTGTGCCCAGGCGCTCGAGCTCAACCCGGAGGTCGGCGCGTGGATCAAGGAGCGCGGCCACGACGTGTGCTGCCACGGCTACCGCTGGGAGAACGTGAGCACGCTCGACCGCGACACCGAGCGCGAGCGGCTGCACATGGCGATCGAGTCGATCGAGGCCACGTGCGGCGAGCGGCCGCGGGGCTGGTACAGCCGGCAGCCCGCGTCGGTCAACACCCGCGAACTCCTCGTCGAGGAGGGCGGCTTCCTCTACGACAGCGACTCCTTCGCCGACGACCTGCCGTACTTCGTGCGGGTGCAGGACAAGGACCACCTCGTCATCCCCTACTCCTTCACCCTCAACGACGGGCTGTTCCTCCCCGGACAGTCCTACTCCGGGCCCAACTCGTTCCTGGACTACGGCAAGCGCGCCTTCGACCTGCTGTGGGAGGAAGGAGACACCCGACCGCGGATGATGACCATCGGACTCCACCCGCGCATCATGGGCCAACCCGCCCGGGCCCACGCCCTGCGCGAGCTCCTTCAGTACATGCTCGGCCACGACGACGTGTGGTTCACCCGGCGCCTCGACATCGCGCACTGGTGGTGGAACCAGTACCCGCCCGGCACCGTGCAGCCGCGTCCCTGACGCGACGACGTACTCACCACAGACCCAGGAGACGACCATGTCCGATCTCACCCTCATCACGAACGCCACGGTGGTCACCGTCGACGAGCAGCGCACCGTCATCCAGGACGGGGCGGTGGCCGTCGACCGCCGCCGGATCGCCGCCGTCGGGAAGACCGCCGACCTCCGGGCGCGGTACGCCGGAGCGACGGAGGTCGACGCGTCCGGGCAGATGCTGCTGCCGGGCTTCGTGAACCTGCATGTCCACTGCGCGATCGGTGTCACCCGCGGCATCGGCGACGACATGGGCGGCGCGCCGATCTACCGCCGCGACATCCCGCAGGGGGTGGTCATGTCGCCCGACGACACCTACGTCATGTCGCTGCTCGGGGCGATGCAGGCGCTGGCGTTCGGCTCCACGACGATCGTGGAGAACTACATCCACTCGCGGTCCAACGTCCGGGCCCTCGCCGAGGTCGGCCTCCGCGCCGTGGTGAGCGAGCGGATCCACGACGCAGACCTGTTCAGCGTGCGGCACGGCGCCTACACGTACGACGCGGCGCGCGGGGAGCGCCTCCTGGAGGCCAACGCGCGCCTGATCGAGGACTGGCACGGGTACGACGACGGCCGGATCACCTGCCACGTCGGGCCGCACGGCCCGGACACCGCGAGCCCGGACCTGCTCCGCCGGGCGCGGGCGCTCGCGGACGAGGCCGGGGTCGGGATGTTCACCCACCTCGCCCAGAGCGCCGGCGAGGTCGCCCAGGTGCGGACGCTCACCGGCCGCAGCTCGGTGCAGCACCTGGCCGACACCGGCGTCCTCGGACCGGACCTGATCGCGGGGCACTGCGCGTTCCTCGAGGACGGTGACGCCGCGCTGCTCGCCGAGTCGGGCACGACGGTGTGCCAGCTCCCCGCCGTCAACGCCAAGAGCGGCTGGATCGCGCCGGTCGCCGAACTGCGACGCCTCGGCGCGCGGGTCGGGCTCGGCACCGACAACATGGTCCACGACATGCTCGAGCAGATGCGCTTCGCGGTCTGCGTCAACCGGATCAGCGACGGCAACGCCGAGTCGATCAAGGCCATGGACGTGCTGGAGATGGCGACCATCCAGGGCGCTCGCGCCCTCGGCCGCGAGCACGAGCTCGGCTCGATCGAGCCCGGCAAGCTCGCCGACCTGCTGCTGGTCGACCTCCAGGGCCCGCACCTGGCGCCCGTGCTGGACCCGGTCGCGAGCATGGTCTTCGCCGGCCAGTCCGCCGACATCCACTCGGTGATGGTCGGCGGGGAGTTCGTGGTCCGCGACCGCCAGGTGCTCACCGTCGACCCGGTCGCGGTGCGCCAGGACGCGCAGAAGAGGGCCGAGAACCTCTGGTCCGAGGTCGCCGGCTGGGCGCCCGCGGACGGCCCGACGGGATGCCGGTGCTGACGATGCGAACCGACCGGACACTCGTCGACACCGCGCGCGCCATCGCGTCGGGCACCACCACCAGCCAGGAGGTCGTGGACGCCGTACTGGCGGTGGCGGACGCCACCGAGCCGGACGTGCACGCCTACGTCGCACTCGACGAGGGCGCCGCGCGGGCCGCGGCCCGCGCGGCCGACGCGA